>CAYJFF010000118.1:0-8479 GCA_964369345.1 uncultured Oscillospiraceae bacterium | reverse complement strand
TGGGTGCGGCAAAACGGCTTTTACGCCTAGATTTATTCATATAAATGCTCCATTCTGCCAGTCGAGAATGCTCGACACCCACAACCGACAAAAATTATTCTTCTTCGTGCTCTGCTGGAATTTTTTTGACAGAAAGCTTGGTAACACGTTGGTCGTCCATTGCTTTTACAGTTACTTCCAGTATGCCAAAAGTAAATCTCTCGCCAACCTCTGGGATATGCTCTAGGCATTCCAGTGACCAGCCATTCATGGTGCTATAGCTACTCTCGAAATTTTTGGGTTGGTACTGTGCAAACTCAAAAAAGTCCTCTATGCTTGTGTCGCCATCCACTGTGTACGTGCCATCAGTTTCTTGCCTTACCTTTTGTTCTACTTCGTCGTCCTCGTCCCAAATCTCACCGACAATTTCCTCTAGCAAGTCTTCCATTGTCAGTATGCCTAGAGTTCCGCCGTAGTCATCAATGATAACAGCGAAGTGAACTTTTTCGCGCTGGAACTCACCTAGCAAGCTACTAAGCTTTTTGGTACGGTGGATATACTTAACCTCGGACATAAGTGTGCGCAAGTCTATTTTTTCACCCTTTATAACTCGCTGTAGGATTTCACGGGATTTTACAAGACCGATAATATTATCTATGCTATCCTCATACACTGGTATGCGTGAATAGCCCTCGGTAACTATAAGTGAAAGTATAGTTTCTTGGTCATCGTCCACATCAAGCGCAACGATATTAACACGTGGTGTTAGTATCTCCTGTGCTGTAGTCTCGTCAAATTCTAACGCAGAGCGCACAAGGTTTTTCTCCTGCGTTTCCAGAACACCTTCTTCTTCGATAGCGTTAAGCATGTATAGCAGCTCCTGCTCCGTCATGGTGGGCTGCTTGCTTGCATCGCCTTTTGCAAAAATATAGCGTAGCTTTATAAATATAACGCTTATCGGTGTAAGCACAAACATAAATAAGCTAAGTATTTTTGAGAATGTGAGCACAAGAATTTCGCAATATTGTTTTGCCAAGCTTTTTGGGATAATCTCGCCAAAGGTAAGTACAAGCAAAGTTGTGACACCAGTAGCGATACCCGCACCACTGCTACCGAAAGCCTGTGTAGCTATCAGTGTGGTAAGAGATGACAAGCCAATATTAACTACGTTATTACCTATAAGTATGGTAATAAGCATTTTGTCGAACTGGGATAATATTTTAACGGCTGTTTTAGCACGTTTATCCCCTTCTTCTGCCATGCTGCGCAAGCGCAAAAGGTTTACAGCTGAAAAAGCTGTTTCTGTTGCTGAGAAAAATGCGGACCCTATTAGTAAAAAAATAACTACTAATACCGTGGTACTGTCCAAGAAAAAACCAACTCCTATTTTTAATTAAATTTGTGATAAACACGTTGATATTATATCAAATTCCAGTGATGTAAACAAGGGAAAGACCACAAATTTTGACGTTTATTCATAATATTTAGGCAATAAGCCAAAAAAACGAGCTAATAAAAGTCTTTATTTACTAATAATTTTGCAAAAAACAGCCCATACAAGCACAAAAAATGTGCATACGAGCTGTTTTGTTAATAAGTTATAGTGCCATAATACAGGCTTAATAATCCCTAATAGAGCGTACCACCACGCCACAGACAGAAACATCGTCAGAATATATAGGCTCTAGCTCGTCATTTTCTGGCTGTAGCCTAAAAGAGCCATTTTCTTTGTAGAAAGTTTTTACAGTAGCCTCATTGTCCATCATAGCAACGACAATCTGCCCATTTCTTGCCACTGGTGTTCTTGCCACAATGACTATATCACCGTCCATAATACCAGCATTTATCATGCTCTCGCCACGCACGCGTAGTGCAAACAAATCTTTGGAAGAAAAGCCGTTCATCTGCATGGGGATGTAGTCCTCTATATGCTCCTCTGCTGTTATGGGTTGCCCAGCAGTAACAAGCCCCACAAGTGGTATACCACCTTTGCGGTTGTTAGGTAGACGTATGCTACGGTTAAGTCCATCACCTTTTACTATATAGCCAGTATCGTGTAGCTCTTGCAAATATTTGTGTGCAGTAGAGGTGGATTTAAAATGCAAATCCTTGCAAATCTCACGCACAGAGGGTGGCATACCGTCCTCTATACGCTCTACTATATATGCGAGCACTTCTTGTGCCCTCTTTGATAACTCTTTCATACGACAGCCTCCTATTTACTCATAATATTCTCGCCTAGCTGTGGATATCTGCGCTAGAAAATTGTAAAAATAATAATTTACACCATTATAACACACAAACTAATGTTTGTAAACGTATGTTTGCTTATTTTTTTGTTAATTTATATAAATTGTAACAAATCACATACAAACTAACAAAAATTATATTATTCTCCCAAAATTTGTTCTATTATATAACGTGGCCTCGCCTTTGTTTCCATATATATCTTGCCAATGTACTCACCAATAACCCCGATACTAAGTATCTGCAAGCCACCTATAGCCCACACAGATATAGCAAGGGTTGTCCAGCCGTCCACAGCCATACCCATAAAGTAAACAACTAGGAAATACACGAGCATTAGCAGGCTTATGCAAAATATAACAACGCCCATAGTGGTTACTAGGCGTATAGGTTTTACAGAGAGAGATGTTATGCCCTCAAGTGCAAAAGAAAGCATCTTCGAGAGTGGGTACTTGGACTCACCAGCAAAACGCTCGCCACGGCTATATTCTACAATATCTGTCTTGTAGCCTACCATGGGCACTATGCCACGCAAGAATAAGTGAACCTCACGGAACTGGGACAGTCCCTCTAGCGCACGGTTGCTCATCAGCCTGTAATCTGCATGGTTGTACACTGTTTTTGTTCCCAGCGCTGTCATCAAGCCATAAAAAGTCTGTGCTGTAGTACGCTTAAAGAAAGTATCGGTATCACGGTTGCTACGCACACCATATACTATGTCTGCACCAGCATAATATTTATCTAGCATTTCGTCCACAGCGTTTATGTCGTCCTGTAGGTCTGCGTCCATAGATATACAAACATCACAGCGTTCTTTTGCGTACATAAGCCCAGCAAGCAGTGCATTTTGGTGGCCCTTGTTGCCAGATAGCTTAACACCGTGGATATATTTATTATCGGCATTGAGCGTGGTTATTATTTCCCATGTTTTGTCACGAGAGCCGTCGTCCACTAGCACCATTCTGCTATCATCAGATATTTTGTTATTAGCAATTAGCATATCAAACTTTGCTGTTAGCCTAGAAACTGTTTCGTGTATTACCTCTTGCTCATTATAGCAGGGGATAACGAGATATAGCTTATCCAAAAAAACACCACCTTTATATAGTACAGTTATTGACAATTTAGTATAACTTTACCACATTGCAGAGCAAAATGTCAACAAAAAACAGCCGACACACTACATAGCAAGTCGGCTGTAATATTTTTAGTAAACATAATGTGCTATAGTGATAAACTGTGTAACACTACCTGCAAGCACAAACAAGTGCCATACAAAGTGCATATATGGGTGGTTTTTGCCTTTTTTGTAGAATACTATACCACCTGTGTAGCACAGCCCACCAAGTAGCAATAGCAAGATACCCTCTATCTGTAAGTTTTCAAACAATGCCTTTGCACTGAAAACAATCGACCAACCCATTGCAACATAGCATATCAGTGAGAATTTTTTGAACTTCTCTATGCTGATAGAATTAAGCACAACACCAACAATAGCAACTATCCAGTTAAGAGCAAATAGCCAAATACCGTTGTCGTCAGCCAGTGTTATCATAGTTAGTGGTGTGTATGTGCCGGCTATTAGCAAGAATATACTACAGTGGTCAAATATACGGAAAACTTCCTTTGCGCGTGGGGCTGTGATGGCGTGGTATAGTGTGGACATGGTATATAGCAAGATAAGCGATGTACCATATAGTATGCCTACAAGTAGGTATGATAGGCTGTCTGCCTGTATAGCCATTATTATCAAAGTAACCATTGCAACAACGGAGAAAAGTGCCCCCAAACCATGTGATATAGCGTTGCAAATCTCCTCGCCTAGGCTGTAGCGTTTAGGTAATGTACGTTCCATAATTATCTCCTTTATTAGTTTAATATATTATATACAGTTTTATTGTCATCATTCTTTTTTTGTATGTGGTATTGAATACTAGATGATATAGAAAATGTATCTATATATCATTGTATCATATATCTAGTCGTTGTCAAGTGGTAATTTGTAAATAAACAGTGCTTTTTTCTCCTGTATGTGTTACAATATAATTTGTTGCAAAGACTATATACAAGATTTTTAGCTTGCAAGGAAGTTGATGAAAAGATGAAACGAATAGTAATGGGTATAGTTGCCCATGTAGACTCTGGCAAAACCACATTGTCCGAGGCTCTCCTGTACCAGACAGGTGCACTAAAAGAAATAGGGCGTGTAGACCACAAAAATACACTGCTGGACTCCGACACTATAGAGCGTGAGCGTGGCATAACAATTTTTGCAAAGCAAGCACTTATACAAATACAGGACATGCAGATAACACTGCTGGACACTCCAGGACACGTAGATTTTTCGGCAGAAACAGAGAGAACACTCGCTGTGCTGGACTGCGCTGTACTGGTGATAAGTGGCACGGACGGTGTGCAGAGCCATACAGAAACACTATGGAAATTACTGGCACGGCATGGCATACCCACTGTCATTTTTGTGAACAAAATGGATATAACAGAGCAGAGCAAGGCGCAGTTACTGGCAAATCTGCGTGAGAGGCTGTCCCCACAATGTGCAGATTTTTGTGATGACACAGAGAGCGGCACAGAGCAAATAGCACTATCTTGGGACAAGCTGACAGAGGAATATCTGGATAGCGGTAAGATATCCGACGATACAGTTGCAGATGCAGTAGAAAGACGCATGTTATTCCCCTGCTTTTTTGGCTCTGCGCTGAAACTAGGTGGTCTGGACGAGCTGATAAACGCACTACCGAGATATATCAAGCCACATAACTATAGCGAGGATTTTGGCGCGATAGTATACAAGATATCCACTGATGATAGTGGCAACAGGCTAACACATATAAAAGTAACAGGTGGTAGCATAAGAGTGCGCGATACACTGCAAATCACAGACAGGACGGGCGCAGTGCACAGCGAGAAAATTACACGTATACGTAGCTATCAGGGTGATAAATATAGCGAGATACAAACAGCGGAGCAGGGCAGTGTAGTGGTGCTAATAGGGCTTGTGAACACATATGCAGGCATGCCAATGGGCAACGCAAAGAAACCACATTTGCCAGTGCTAGAGCCTGTTATGACATATCGTGTTATACTGCCACCAAATATAGACGCGCACACAGCATACAAAAAACTGCAAATATTGGAGGAGCAAGACCCCACGCTAAATATAGTGTGGAACAGCACACTGCAAGAGATACAGCTACGCCTAATGGGAGAAATACAGCTAGAGATTATAAGAGAGATAAGCGCTACAAGGCTGGGTATGGAGCTGGACTTTGACACTGGGAATATATTATACAGGGAAACAGTAACAGCACCAGTGATAGGTGTGGGACACTTCGAGCCACTGCGACATTATGCAGAGGTACACCTGCTCATAGAGCCAGCAGACCGTGGCAGTGGTATAACACTTGCATCTACCTGTAGCGAGGATACACTGGATAGGAATTTTCAGCACCTAGTATTCACTCACCTAGCAGAAAAGATACACAGGGGCACAGTGATAGGCGCACCCATAACAGATGTGCGAATAACGCTAGTCACAGGGCGTGCACACCTAAAACACACAGAGAGTGGTGATTTTAGGGAGGCGACATACCGTGCGCTACGCCAAGGGCTACGTAGCACAGATGTTGCACTGCTAGAGCCATACTATAGCTTTACACTTACACTGCCACAGGAGAATGTAGGCCGTGCAATGTCTGACATTCAGCGCTTTTGTGGTAGTTTTGAGCCACCTGTTATCAGTGAAGATACTGCAACACTAACAGGTAGTGCACCAGTAGCAACACTACAGGGCTATCAGCCAGAGATAAACAGCTATACACGTGGCAGGGGCAAGCTGGTTTGCACCCCATGTGGCTACTCGCTATGCCATAATACAGCGGAGATAAGAGAAAAAGTAGGCTATAATATTGATAGCGATATACAGAATACAGCGGACAGCGTGTTTTGTAGTCACGGTGCAGGCTTTACTGTAAAGTGGAACGAAGTGCGTAAATATTGCCACCTAGAGAGTGGTATAGAGGGCGAAAAACAGCAACAAGAAACAGCAGAGGCAACAAGACGCAGAGTATCTGCATATTGTGGCACACTGGAGGAGGACAAAGAGCTACTGGCTATTTTTGAGCGCACCTATGGCAAGGTAAAGCGTGATATGCACACAGCATTTGCACCCACACAGTCCAGAGAGAAAAAGGCGCATATACTGGAGGATATAGACATAGTGCCAGAATATTTGCTAGTTGACGGTTACAACATAATATTTGCGTGGGACGAGCTGAAAAAGCTAGCACAGCAGAATATAGATGCAGCAAGGCACAGACTGATGAATATGCTATGTAATTATCAGGGTGTGCGTGGTTGCAAGCTGATACTTGTCTTTGATGCATACAAAGTAAAGGGGCAGACGGAGGAAGTAGAGCTGTTCCATAATATCACAGTGGTGTATACAAAAGAGGCAGAAACAGCAGATATGTATATAGAAAAGACCACGCAGGAGCTGGGGCGAAAACAGCGTGTGCGTGTAGCTACGTCGGATAGCGTAGAGCAATTAATAATACTGGGGCATGGTGCGACTAGGGTTTCTGCGCCTATGTTCGAGCAAGAAGTACGCACTATAGAGCAAGCAATTAGAGATTACCTAAAATAATAGAATAAAACAGGCATTTTCTCCCATACTTCATGCATACATATTAGTATGAAATATGGGAGGATTTATTTTTATGATACTAAGGAATATTGCAGAAATTTTTGCAAAAAAACCAGTGGAGGACAACACAGAGAAACTACGCACGCTACAGCTAGCAAAGATAAGGGAAGAAATAGCCATGGCAGAGGATATCTTCAATTTGTCGGAAGATGATAACCTAGTGGAGGCGGCTATTTACAAACTACAGAGTTTGCAGTACCTGCAACGCCACCTGATAAGCGAGTGTAAAGAGGGTAAACCCGTGGTGCTAGCACCAGATGTCATTAGCAACACGATATAGCTGGCACAGCCAAGAAAAGGGAGGTGCACTATATGACAAGTGATATGTTTTTGCTTGCTATACTGTGTGTGGGTGTTGTTTTTTGCACACTATGTGTACTGCGCAGGTTTATACCAGCCATGATAAACTCTGCTGTGGGTGGCTGGCTGGCTGTGGGTGCAGTAAACCTAGCTAGCACTTTTACAGGGATAACGCTCACGGTAAATATTTTTTCTGGGGCAATAACGACACTGCTGGGCATACCGGGGGTTATAAGTATGCTGTTGCTACAAGTTTTTTGGTGATGCTTGTGGTGGATAGCACAAACAGGCATTATCTGTGGTAGATAGTGCCTGTTTTTATGTAGATATGTAGTGTAGATAAATGTTGAACTTGTCTTTATTTCGTGCTATAATGAATAAAATGAAGTTCATCTTGCGTGGCTCTTATTTTTATGCACCTGTTACCACAGATGTGTGTGAAAAGCCCTGCGGATTACGTATATAATGGATGGTGAAAATATGAGCAGAAAGTTGTTAGGCTTATTTCTTGGATGCGTGATATTTTTAGTTGCAATGTGTGTAACTTCCTATTTTCTTAATAGCGAAAAAGACATGCTGTTAACTTATGATGAAACAGTTATAACAAAGCTTGAGACATGGACATTAGAAAGCGGTGGGGTAGATGCAGAAATAGAGATGAGTGGCTTTAATCCACAAGATACTAACTTTGAACCCTACAGTCTTGCAAGCACAGTCTCTACAAGCGAATATAAAAAACCTGTTATAATACTCGAAAGTATGCACCAAGCTTTCACTATCACTTTAAATTCTGAGATGATTTACGAGTTTGGACAAGATAATAGCAACATGTTCTCTGCACCTAATGGAGGTATATGGCATTTTGTAGAGTTGCCATATATTCAGGCAGATAATAATATAATAATAGATGTTGTACCGAGTGATGACAAAACCTCAATCGGCATAATTGATATGTATGTAGCAGAAGAAAGCGAAGCAGTCTTATTCATAATCTATAGAAACGCTTTGAAACTGCTTGTATCAGCAATAATACTGATTATTGGTATAGCTCTTTTGGTAACACAAGCTTTCATTTCAAAAGGGATTAAGAGCAACAATATAATACTATATCTAGGCTTATTGTCAACTAATATAGCTATCTGGCTGCTTAGTGAATGTAATTTACTGCAATTTGTTATTGGGGATACTTTTATATTAGGGCATCTTCCTTATTGGTCAATACAACTACTA
>CAYJFF010000117.1:0-8640 GCA_964369345.1 uncultured Oscillospiraceae bacterium | reverse complement strand
TGCACATCAATATGTGACTATTTTAGTTAGTGTATTAAATAACAAGCCCTGTTTTTTCATCGACTTTCATTGCGATATTCATTGCCTGTACAGCCGCGCCAGATGCACCCTTACCCAGATTATCAAAGCGAGCAGCGAGCACCATTCTTTCATCATTGCCTAGAATAGCTATCTCCATATTATCTTTGCCAGATAGCTTGTTTGCTCGAACAAACCCAGCCTCGTCGAAAACATCAATAGCAGTTACAATATCTGTGTTGTACACTGTCTTGTAGATATCTAGTAGCTCATTTTTGCTGATATCCACTGAAAGCTGCTCTGCAAATAGCCCTATCGTTACTAGCATACCGCTATAATATGGTGCTACCACGGGGCAGAATACAGGCTTATGCTCTATGCCTGTTATTACCTGCATCTCTGGTAGATGTTTGTGCTCCTGTGTTATGCCATATAGCCTAGGGGAGGAAAATATCTCACTGACACCAGCGTTCTCATAGTCTGCAATCATTGGCTTGCCACCACCGCTATATCCTGTTAGTGAGTTACAAGTCAGTAGTGCTTGCTTTGGCAAAACACCAGCTGATACCAGTGGGTACACCAGTGATATAAACCCACTAGCGTGGCAACCTGGCACTGCAATTCTCTTTGCACTCTCAAGCTTTTGTCGGTGTTTTTGTGATAGCTCTGGCATTGCATATGCCCAGTCTGGGTTTGTGCGGTGTGCAGTGGAGGTATCTATTATAATAGTATTTGGGTTATCCAGCATGGCAACAGACTCACGTGCTGCATCATCTGGTAGGCACAAAAAAGCTATATCAGCAGAGTTAAGTGCCTGTTTGCGTGCTACAGGGCTACGTCGTTCATCATCGGACAGTGTGATTAGCGATATATCGCTACGTTGCTCCAGTCTTTCATAAATCCTAAGACCAGTAGTGCCAGATTTACCGTCTATAAATATCTTCGTCATCAAAA
The DNA here is from genome assembly GCA_964369345.1 of uncultured Oscillospiraceae bacterium. Taxonomy (GTDB): domain Bacteria; phylum Bacillota; class Clostridia; order Oscillospirales; family Ruminococcaceae; genus Angelakisella. The sequence continues at coordinate 7,668 of CAYJFF010000117.1, read as the reverse complement.
AACAGTTCCTTTCATCTGCTATATTATCCCAAAAAGGATGAACCCAATAGTGTTTATAGCAAGATTTGCAAATATGTGGATTATCCACGAGCAATAAATGTTGTTGTACTTAATATTGAAGTAGTTGAAGATGAGACCACCCACAAACAACCCCAACAGTGTTATGGTGAATAGTGGCAGGGAAAACCAGTTGAGCATAATAGCTACGTGGTAGAGCGCAAAAACTGCGGAGCTAAACACATAGCTCGCTTTTATACTCAGCTGTTTATTCAGTGAGAGAAAAGCAAATCCCCTAAAGAAAAATTCTTCCAGAAAAGAGTTTACTAATGCAATATACGTGGATACAAAAATAAAATTATTTGCATCTACACCCACATCACTACCCAGTGCAGTTGTTATATTGCCAAAATCCATAAAGCTATTTACAAGGTAATAGCCACCCAGAATTATAGCGAAAACCCCCACACCAACAGCAAAAGCTTGTATTAAACCTTTTTTGTTTGGCTTTAGTAGCTCTTTTATGCTACTATCCTTGCTGATGAAATAATACAGCAGTGGCACTATAGCAAACAGGATAATCTTAATAGCAGATTTTGTGAAATACTCGGGAACTATTACTGCATCCACTACACCCATCAAAATAAAGTTTATTACAACAATGGATAGTATCCAGTACTTTTTTGTGTTGCTATGTATTTTACTCATTACTTAATACTTGCCTGTAATACTTCTAGTTGTTTTTCTATTGACTGTAGAGAAGTGCCACCTGCTGATATTCGCTTAGAAACACAGGTTTCCAGTGAAATTTCGTCATACAAGTCGTTATCAAATAGCTCGTTATACTCTTTGTATTTATCTATAGTAATCTGCTCAAGCACGATATTGTTAGCTATGCAGTATGCAACAAGCTCGCCCACAAGTTTATACGCAGTACGGAAAGGCAAGCCCTTTTTTACTAGGTAGTCAGCCAAGTCCGTAGCATTAATAAAACCTTTTTGTGCAGCTGTGTACATATTCTCTGGGATAGCGCGCATTGTTGCTATCATAGGTGTGAATATGCTAACGCATTTTTTTACAGTGTCAAGAGCGTCGAAAATCGCTTCTTTATCTTCTTGCATATCTTTGTTATACGCAAGTGGCAAGCCTTTTAGTATGGTTAGTAGCGCCATTAGGTTACCATAGACCCTACCAGTTTTGCCACGCACTAGCTCTGCCATATCTGGGTTCTTTTTCTGTGGCATGATGCTGGAGCCTGTGGTATAGCCGTCATCAAGCTCTATAAACTTAAATTCCCAAGATGACCACAGTATAATCTCCTCGGAAAAGCGTGATAGGTGCATCATAAGTACAGAGAAAGCGCTCATTAGCTCTATGCAGAAATCTCTGTCAGAAACACCGTCTAGGCTATTTAGCATAACGCCGTCAAATCCTAGCTCTTTTGCTGTCATATCACGGTCGGTGTCATATGTTGTGCCAGCTAGCGCACAGCAACCCAGTGGTGAGTAGTTCATTCTAGCAACAGCATCTTCTATCCTGCCTATATCACGGATTAGCATCATGGCATATGCTAGTAGGTGGTGTGCAAAAGTTATGGGCTGGGCACGTTGTAGATGTGTGTAGCCGGGCATTATAGTGCTTTTGTGGTTGCTTGCCTGTGTGTATAGTGCAGATAGCAGGTCTTTTATCTGTGCTACAAGCTCGGTAGCTTCGTCGCGTAGGTATAGCCTTAAATCTACTGCTACTTGGTCGTTACGGCTACGTGCTGTGTGCAGTCTTTTACCTATATCACCAATACGGTTTGTTAGCTCTGCTTCTACAAACATGTGTATATCTTCTGCTGTCATGTCAAACTCAAGTTTACCACTCTCGATATCGGCGAGTATATCTGCAAGACAGGTGATAATAGCGTTGCTGTCGGCTTCTGTTATAATATTTTGTTTGCATAGCATAGCTGCGTGTGCCATAGAGCCTGTTATATCTTGTTTATACAGTCGGCAATCAAAATGTATGGACGAATTAAAATCGTCAGCCTCTTTATCTACAGCTCCTTGAGAGCGCCCTGCCCACATCTTACTCATATCTGTTTTCTCCTTATCGAGTTATAATTATTCTGTTTACTGGTGCTGGTGTATATATCAATAATTAGCAACTACCGCCGACTTTAGTAAATATACGCAAGTCGGCGGGTATGGTGTTTTATTAACTTATTTTAGGTTGTTTTTTGCTTTCATTTTTGCATAAACTTTTGTTGGTAGTCCAAACAGGTTGATAAAACCAGCAGAGTCTTTTTGGTCATAAACTTCGTCCTCGTCAAATGTTGCAATCTCAAAGTCGTATAGAGAATAAGGAGAAGAAACGCCAGCGTTGATTAGGTTACCTTTGTATAGTTTTAGTGTAACATCACCTGTTACTGTTCTCTGTGTTGTTTTTACGAAAGATAGTATAGCCTCTGTTAGTGGTGTAAACCATTGTGCGTTGTACACAAGCTCTGCTAGTTTTTGTGCTACCAAAGACTTGTAATGTGCTGTGTCTTTGTCTAGGCAGATGCTCTCTAGCACGCTATGTGCTTTGTACAGGATAGCGCCACCCGGTGTTTCGTACACGCCACGGCATTTCATACCTACAAGCCTGTTCTCTACTATATCAAGTAGTCCTATGCCGTTCTCGCCACCTAGCTTGTTCAGTGTAGTAACAATGCCGATGCTGTCCATCTCTACACCGTCAACAGCTGTTGGTATACCTTGCTCGAAGTGGATTTTTACATAAGTTGGTTTATCAGGTGCCATCTCTGGGGAAACACCCATCTCTAGGAAACCTTCTTTGTTATATAGTGGCTCATTCTCTGGGTCCTCAAGGTCTAGACCCTCGTGGGAAAGATGCCAGATATTTTTATCTTTGCTGTAGTTTGTTTCACGGCTGATTTTTAGTGGAATATTGTGTTTCTCAGCATAGTCTATTTCCTCATCACGGGATTTAATATCCCACTCTCTCCAAGGAGCGATGATTGGCATATCTGGTGCGAAAGCTTTTATAGCCATCTCGAAACGCACTTGGTCGTTACCTTTACCAGTACAACCGTGGCATATAGCATCAGCATTTTCTTCTAGCGCTATCTCTGCAATTCTCTTTGCTATAGGTGGGCGAGCAAAAGCAGTACCTAGCATATATTCCTCGTATAGAGCACCAGCCTGCACACATGGGAAAACATAGTCATCAAGGAACTCTTTTGTTAGGTCTTCGATGTATACTTTGTGAGCACCAGTTTTTATAGCTTTTTCTTCTAGTCCCTCTAGCTCGTCAGCTTGGCCAACATTACCACTAACAGCGATAATCTCAGGGTCATTATAATTTTCTTTTAGCCAGGGAATGATGATAGAAGTATCCAATCCGCCAGAGTAGGCAAGAACGACTTTTTTGATTTTTGATTTATCCATTTTAAGTTCCTCCGTCATATTGTTATTTGTTATGTACATATATTAGCACAATATGTATTATTATGCAATATAAATTTATTATTATACATTAAAACTGTTGTTTTGTGTATAAATTTTATAATATACAGAAAAATAATGTATATTATCCACATTTAAACAGTGTGATTGCTGATGAAAAATGCATAAAAATATAGTCGATATACATTTTTGTGAATAAAAAGATATCCCGCTAACAATTATACCATAATATGTAGTAGGAATTCAACTATATTCAAATAAAAAAACGAAACAAGCGGGTTGCTAAAAAACAATCCACAAGTTTCGTTTTATATAACATTTTTCTTGCTAATAAGTATAGGGTTAGTCACGACAAAAATACAGCCCAACTGCATTAGAACGACCTAAACCTACCAGCTGCATTTGTAGGAAAATACAACTCTTGTATAAATGCTTGCAAAACTTTTTGCTGAGTAGGTGTTAGTGCTTCAGGTATTTTAATAGATGTCTCGTTCCTAGAGATTGGCATTGGCACATCAATCAGCCCAAGCAGATAGTCAGAGGACACATTAAAATATTTACACATAGCAGCCTTTAACTCATCGGATGGCTCACTGCGTTCCTTTTCATATGCGGATATGGTGTAGTGAGAAACACCCAAATATCCTCCAAGCTCTTTTTGTGAAATTCCTGCTTTCCTTCTCAGTTCTGTTAATCTTTTTCCGAGCATTGTCAAGTCCCCCTTTCAGCGACGTGGACTAGAAGAATGATTTTATATAAACAAGCTGTTTGTAGTGGAGCTTGGTTATATAAATATCAGCGTACAAGGGAGCTAGCCCCTTAGTTGTCCTGATAACTGTACGCTTATCTTAACAAGTGCTATACAGTTATTACCCTACAAAGAATAGTTCGCTTTGCCCCTTTTTTTGTTGCTGGTGTATTTGCCGTTACGCCTTTTTGAGTGTACTGCACGTGATATCAAAACAATGTTTGTGAGTATAAACAACACTGATACCACAACAATAAACTTAAACATAAATGAGTGTGAAATATTTTCTAGCCATGCAAGCCACAACAGCACGTCGTCTGCCTGTACACTGTTTGCTGTTACCAACGGCACAGTGCCAATAACTTCCTCTGCTAGCATAATATCAACATATCCAATATGTGTATCACTCTCAAAAGGTGCCTCTAAGTATTCTGGTATACGTGGCACAAGTTCTACACTACTTGCGTCGTATTCCTTGTACATCAATGTAGAAAGTTCCTCCGCTGTACTCAGCCTAACATAATCGGTAGTGAGTGAGTACTTAACAGGTATCTCCGCCAAATCTTCGCCATCATCGACAACTTTTCGTATATCAAAGCTAGTGAATGCCCAGTCAAAAATATCTGCTGCTAGTATAAAATCTTGACGACTAGCAACGCCGTTGGCATCAAGCTTTGGCACACCTAGTAGTATCAACAAATATGTGTAGCCGTCGTATGTTGCCTGCGTAGCAAGGTATCTTTCGTCCAATGTACCTGTCTTTATACCATAGGAAGGTGCGTAATATGTCGCATAGCCTTTAGAAAGCATTTGGTTAGTAGTAAACACTGTAGTAGTTGCGTTTCTGTTAAGCATATTAAAAGTATGGCTAGTCTTTGCTACTATTTCCCTAAACAATGGTATCTCCATAGCATATTCAGATATAATAGCCATATCACGCGCTGTGGTATATTGGTTTTCATCTCCCAGACCGTGGGGGTTGGTAAAGTTTGTGTTCGTGCAGCCGATTTCTGCCGCCTTGCTGTTCATCATATCTACAAAGTGAGTTATAGAACCATCGCCAACATAGTCTGCAAGCATTAGCGCACACTCAGATGCGGACTGTATCAGCATTGCATTGAGTATATCATATATGCTAGCTTCGTCATTTGGCCAAAAGCCACCAGTTTGCAAACCAGTGCCGACAATCATCTCGTTTAGAGTCATTTTGAGGTATGCAGATTCGTTATACAAATCCTCTACATTTTCCAGAACCAGTATGGCTGTCATTATCTTGGTAAGCGATGCAGGTGGTAACTGTGTGTCTGGGTTTAGCTCATATATGATATCACCTGTATCTTGGTTTATTAGTATGGCAGATTTTGCCGATACATCAAAATCAGGTGCGTATGTGAGTGCCTGTGCAGAAACCGTAAAAAATGGGATAAATACTAATAAAAATGCACTGAGTAAAGAGAATATTCTAAGTTTGTTCATAGACTTTCCTTCCTGTTTGTGTTACAATAATACAGGGTTGGTAAAGACTACTTTGCCATATAGTATGATATATACTACCTTCCATCTGTATTATAGCATATGAAACACCATAAAATCTAGTATTTTTTTAGGAATATGAGCAATTTTGTGATATATTTGCAATTAGTACGACTTTACCATCCCTATTTGAACAAAGCAACAAAGACTTCGTATAATTAATGAATTTAATTGTGCAAAAATATTATTTTTTACGAGAGGAAACTAATGATGAAACAAGAAACTAAGTGTTTGCGTGCAGGATATTCACCAAAAAATGGAGAGCCAAAGGCACTTCCTATATATCAGAGTACAACTTATACATATGACTCTGCTGACCACATAGGCAAGCTGTTCGACCTTACTGCCTCTGGGCATATGTATTCACGTATTTCTAACCCAACTGTAGACGCTGTAGAGCAAAAAATAGCAGCACTGGAGGGTGCTGTGGGTGCACTGTGCACATCTAGTGGGCAGGCAGCAACTATGCTTGCGCTACTTAATATAATGAGTGCTGGCGACCACTTTGTTTCTGCCTCTACAATATATGGTGGCACTGTGAACCTATTTGCAGTGACATTAAAGCGTTTTGGCATTGCGTGTACATTTGTAGATGCAGATGCTAGCGAAGAAGAACTACAAAAAGCATTCTTGCCAAATACAAAAGCTTTATTCGCAGAAACTATAGCAAACCCAGCTATGTGCGTGCTGGATATAGAGAAATTTGCAAATCTTGCTCACAAAAATGATGTACCATTTATTATAGATAACACATTCGCTACACCTATCCTGTGCAGACCCATAGAGTATGGTGCAGATATAGTAATACACTCTACTACCAAGTACATGGACGGACACGCTATACAAGTAGGTGGTGTTATAGTAGATAGTGGTAAATTCAACTGGGATAATGGCAAATTCAGCGAGCTTTGCACACCTGATGAGAGCTACCACGGTGTTACATATACAAAAGATTTTGGCGAAAGCGCATATATAGTAAAAGCACGTGTACAGCTAATGCGTGACTTTGGCGTATACCCAAGTGCTCAAGCAGCGTTCTACCTGAACCTAGGGCTAGAGACACTGGCTGTGCGCATGGAGCGTCACTGCAAAAATGCACAGAGAGTGGCAGAGTATCTTGCTAGCAGGGCAGAGGTGGAGTTTGTAAATTACCCAACGCTAGAGAGTAGCCCAAGCAAGGCACTGGCGGATAAATATCTACCAGATGGCGCTAGTGGTGTTGTTAGCTTTTCTATACCAGGTGGGCGAGAGCGTGCTGTTAAGTGGATGGATAGCCTAAACCTTACAAACAAAGTTGTTCATGTTGCAGATATATGCACCTGTGTACTACACCCAGCATCTAGCACACACCGTCAGCTTAGTGATGAGCGTCTGGCTGCCGCTGGCATAACACCAGGCCTTATTAGGATTTCCGTTGGTCTTGAGCATATCGACGATATACTTGCAGACCTTGAGCAAGCTTTTGATGTAATAAAATAGTACAGTGTTTGTGTTATGGAGCAGGTTATGAAAAAAAAGACAGAGTTTAATATAGTGCGTGAGTGGAAAGAGTGGATTTTTGGTGTAAAGCGTTTTTTGCACATGCGTACCCAAAAAAAGATACGTCCCACCATGTGCGGTGCTATCGTGCTTGCCGTCACTTCTTTGGTGTCTGCGTGTGTTAGTGGTGTCTTGCTAAAGCTAGTAACCACGGACCCACAGGAAGTGGAGAGGATAAAACAAGCAGAAATCCCAGAAAAGCTAGAATGGCTAGCACAGGCACTTAACCCAGCAGAGTTTATGATATTTGCAGAGCATATTGTAGCGCAAGATAGCATGTACACTGGTGCGTTGCTCACAGGCCAGCCATATATAATATATTTTGCGGTTATGGTTATTGCTACATTTTGCTTGCTGTCGCTTGCTGTTGTTTTTGTGTTGAATATATAGATAATC
>CAYJFF010000116.1:2467-8649 GCA_964369345.1 uncultured Oscillospiraceae bacterium | reverse complement strand
ACATAGCCACATGATAGCGGTTTTCCGTTAATTAAGACTACCACAACAGGAGTGCCAGTTTCTAGTATGCTTCTGACAAGGTAATTTTGGTTGCCGACAAGGTCTAGGCTTGCGTTGTCACCATAGTGTGGGTCGAGGGTAACGGCTTCTCGGCTTGAGTTCGGCGTGCCACCCACACAAACCACCGCAATATCAGATTTTTTTGCTATCTCGACAGCCTTTGCTATACTATCCAGTTCTTCTTCCAGCGAGCAAAGTATAGGGTTTTTAATCTCAGCATCCAGCTCTGTTTCCATTACCTGCACTTTGTTTTTGGTAATTTTGCACCCTTGCTCATACAGCACCTCGCAGCTAGTACCCACCTTTGCGATAATTCCGTCCAGTATGCTAACACCGATGTTAGGACGCTCGCTGTAGTAGCTAAATTCTACTGGGTTAGCAGTAGGACCTATCACCGCTATACTCTTGATTTTCGTTTTATCTAGTGGCAAGGTGTTCTCTTCATTTTTTAGTAGAATAGGTATTTTTCGTGCAGCTTTTTTGGCAAGCTCAATATGCTCTGTGCTACGTACTATGCTGTCAATATTGTCAACGTCTACATATGGTTTTTCAAACAGCCCGAGCCTAAATTTCAATGTCAATATCCTAGCAACTGCTCTGTCAAGATATTCTATCAAGCTACCGTCACGCTCGATAGCCACTGCCAAATGCTTAAACCCAGCACCCATAGGCAAGTCCATATCCATGCCAGCTTTGAGCGCCATTGCTGCTGCATCTGGGCTGTCTTTTGCCACGTGGTGCAGTATGTTTAGTCTCTCTATGTCGCCGTAGTCTGATACTATTATACCATCAAACCCCCATGTGTCACGCAGTAAGTCGGTTAGTAGCCAACGGTTTGCATGGCAGGGTATGCCATCTATATCAGCATGGGAGGGCATTATACCCAGAGCATCACCCTCTATTATAGCAGTTTTAAATGGTGGCAGTATCTGGTCGTGCATCTCACGTATCGACAGTGTTGTAGGTGCGAAATTCCTACCACCTGCACCCTGCCCATATCCTACAAAGTGCTTAGGGGAAGATACCACATGGTCGCTTTCCACACCATCAGCACCACCCTGCAAGCCTTTTACAGCAGCAAGTCCCATCTGCTCTACAAGGTATGTATCCTCACCATATGTTTCCTCAATCCGACCCCAGCGTGGGTCCCTACCGATATCTAGCACAGGAGTGAAGGCTTGATGTCCACCCCTTGCCCTTGTTTCCTTGCCTATCGCACTATATACTTCTTCGACAAGTTCTCTATCAAAGCTACTCGCCATACCTATCGGGCGTGGGAACATGGTTGCACCATTAGCAAGCTGACCGTTTAGGCACTCCTCCTGTGACAGCACAGGTATTTGTAGTCTAGTATTTTCGATAATATGTTTTTGCAGGATATTACGATATTCTCCACTTGCTCTTGGTGACATATTTTTACCAGGTAGTTGGAATGAACCCATACCATTTTTCATTAGCTCTATTAGATTTAGGTCAGTTATTTTACCACTGGTAAGTAGCGCATCTTGCTTATCTGGCGCTACGGCCAGCATTGTAGGTCCTATCGATATAGTTTGTGCTATCTTTTCCTCGGTGGTCATTCGTGACAACAGGTCTTGCACTCGGTTTTCGGTAGTTTCAGTTGGATTTTTGTATATCATCTTTATTCCTCACTTTTTATATACTTTAATGTACTATCATATTGATTTTACGGTACTGTAGCGGACTTAGCTTTACTATCTTGGTAAACTGCACTGTGAAATTACTTTCACTAGAAAACCCTACATAAAACCCAATATATCCTACATTCCAGGTGGTTGACAGCAGTAGCTCTTTTGCTTTTTGTATACGGTAGTGCAATAGATAGTTATACGGTGTAGTGCCCATCTGCTCGCGAAACAGCCTGATAAAATAATATTTTGATATATATGCTTGCTCAGCGAGTTTATTTATCTGTATCGGCTTGCGGTAGTTTTCTCGCATATGCTTTGCAATATATGCTATTTCACTATGCGTCATGTATAGATTTTTTTTGGTAGCCATATTGAGTATATTCATATTAATGCTCCATTCGTAGTTATTTATAAAATTGCAATTTATTATATGGAAACGCCTGGTAACTTAATTTATAATGTATGTAGTGTACTAATATTATATCGAGAAAGGATACTAAGACAATGAACAACGTGAACAAGAATACACTTATTCAGTATGATGAGACTCTACTACAAAAATCGGCTGCACTGCTGGCAAACAATGATAAAGCGATGGTGAGTGCATATAACACATTGATGACTAAAGCAGACGAAGCAGTACAAAAGCCGATAAACCCTGTGACTAACAAAACAGTAGTACCTCCCAGTGGCGACAAGCACGATTTTTACAGCATTGCGCCGTATTTCTGGCCAGACCCAAACACTGTTGACGGCTATCCATGGCTGTACCGTGATGGTGAGATAAACCCTATGGCAACAGGTGATGACACCGATATGACAAGGGTGGGTGACCTATTTAAGTCACTTGAGGCACTATCGCTGATGTATTATTTCTCTAGGGACAGTAAATATGCCGAGAAAGCCCGAGATATTATACTAACTTGGTTTGTAAACGAGGATACCAAGGTAAATCCAAACGTTCAGTTTGGTCAAGGCACTCCAAACGAGAAGATTGGACGTCCATTTGGAATAATTGCGTGGGTGGGTATAATGAATGTTGTCACCACCATACAGCTACTAAACCGTGATAATATACTAACCACCGAGCAGGTAGAGATTGTCGATAAGTGGCTAGATGACTACCTAAACTGGCTACTGACCAGCGAACTGGGAAGGCTAGAGCAGATAAGGCTAAACAACCATGGCACCAAGTATGATGAGCAGAGTATAGGGCTTATGATATACCTCGGCAGAATGGAGGAAGCTTGTACGGCACTGGAATATGCAAAGCTACGGCGTATTGCCTCACAGCTAGGGGAAGATGGCGACCAGGTGCTAGAGCTTGAACGCACAAAGTCAGCCAGCTATAGTACTATGAACCTAGAGGCCATGATAAAGCTTGCAGTATATGCAAAGCGCTTTACCGACATTGATTTGTGGAACTTTGTAAGTGAGCGTGGGTCAAGCATCAAAAAAGCCCTCAAGTTTCTTGTACCATATGCACAGGGTGATAAAGAATGGGAGTGGCAACAGATTACCTCTGGCGGTGCTGATAAAGTATTTGCAGAGCGTGTACATACTGTGTTTACTCGCGCTACAATACAGTTAGATGCTCCTGAGATATCATGGAAACGAGGATATGAGATGAGTGCTGAAATACGATTGCAACTAGGTTTGGGCAGTGATGATTAAAACTGCAAAAACAACTATTTGCACTAAGAAAGGAAACTTAAAAATGAGCAACACAGATAAACAAATACTTATCCACTATGACGAAGAACTACTGCAAAAATCAGCCACACTGTTGGCGAACAACGACGTGGCGATGGTTAGCGCATATAATGAGTTTGTAGCTAAGGCAGACGAGGAGCTGAAAATCCCAGTCAACCCCGTAACCAACAAATCACTAACTCCGCCAAGTGGTGATAAACACGATTACTATACCATTGCGCCGTATTTCTGGCCTGACCCCACTAAAGAAGATGGTATGCCTTGGAAACAAAATGATGGTGTGGTTAACCCCCTTATATATAAGGATGACACCGATTGGAATCGCCTACGTAAGCTGTTTGAGTCGCTAAAGGTACTTTCGCTGACATATTATTTCTCAAAAGACAAAAAGTATGCAGAGAAGATAAGAGAGATTATTGTCGCTTGGTTTATAGCAGAAGAAACCAAAGTAAATCCGAGGGTTCAGTATGGCTCGGTATTTCCTCGCAAAGGAAACCCTATAGGAAGTTCGTTTGGTATTCTGCCATGGACAGGAATTTCTAATCTAATAATCGCACTACAACTACTAAGTCGAGATAACATACTGTCCGATGAAGAAACTATCATTATGGATAAATGGCTGGGTGATTATCTAGACTGGCTACTGACCAGTGAGCTGGGTAGACTAGAACAGATACGACTAAATAACCACGGCACTAAGTACGATGAGCAGAGCATAGGACTTATGATTTACCTAGGTAGAATGGACGAAGCTCGTGCAGCACTGGAATATGCAAAGTTACGCCGAATTGCTTCACAACTTGAGGCAAATGGCAGTCAGCCACTCGAACTGAAACGTACAAAGTCTGCCAGCTACAGCACTATGAACCTAGAAAGTATGCTAAAACTTGCAGTGTATGCAAAGCGATTTACCGATATAGATTTGTGGAACTTTGTAGGTGAGCGTGGGTCAAGCATCAAAAAAGCTCTCGAGTTTCTAGCTCCGTATGCGCAGGGTGATAAAGATTGGGAGTGGGCACAGATTACCGAGGGCGGTGCTGATGCAGTATTTGAAGAACGTGTACATACCGTGTTTACCCGTGCTACAGTACAGCTAGGAGCACCCGAAATACAGTGGAAAAAAGAGTACGAGATGACTGCTGAAATCAGACTACAGCTAGGTATAGGTAGTAATTAAAAAGTAAATTTATACATATGTTTAAAATATCGACCTACCGATTTTGGCAGGTCGATATTTTTTAGCACTTCTTTATACATGCTTAGATATCAAATATTAACCGTTTCTTTCTGCAGCCACTCGGTTTACACCATCTTGATATTCCTGTCCGCCAGCGGCTAGGTATTCAGCTACAAATGCATCATACTCGCTCATAGGGCGCTCGCCTGTGATGAACTTGGCGAAATTCTGCTCCCAAAGTGGTGAAAGCTCGGTGTACTCGCCTGTAAATTCTTCAGGTGATATATAGTCATCGGGATAGTAATAGTTTTGTGATACCTGCGCACCCAGTTCAGCTGTTTCTGGAGTTACCCAGCGTCTATCGACCAGTTTTTGCCACTGCATAGCAGAACCTAGGCCTCTTGCTTGCAATGACATTTCACCGTCAGCAGTAGGTATTACTGTTATCTGGTTAGTTTCTTTGTTTAGTGTATAGTCTTCACCCTCTACACCATAAGATAAGAAATAGAAACCGCCTGTTTCACTGATGTCAGTAGTCCAGTCTATCATTTTGAATAAACGCTCAGGGTCTTCCACATCAGCGGATACACCTCTTAGTCCACCATATGCCGAAAAACCAAGCGGCAACTTACCACCAACATCTTCCGAGCTCATTAGATAACCAAGAGCACTAAGCTCACCATCAGGGTTGTTGGCGATGAAATTTTTGTGATAAGTATCAGCGGGGTCGATAAGCATATAGTGATTTTCTACCATACCTACTTTGCCTGCATTTAGCTTATCTGTTACAGCGGCTGTTTCGGTTATCAAAAACTCAGGGTCTATAATGCCTTCGGTGTACCACTTGTTTATTAGTCCTACAATCTCCTTGCTTTCAGGTAGGGTAAGTCCCTGCTTTAGCACGCCATCACGCTCGTAAAATCCCAGTGGGCTTATCTCATACGCACCCCATAGCACATTAAATGCACCACTCGCAATGCTTTTGCTAGCTGTCATACCATACGTGTCATCTAGACCATTTCCGTCGGGGTCTTGCTCGGTGAAAGCCTTTAGCATATTGTAGAAATCATCTATAGTTTCAACATCAGTATCTAGGTTCAGAGCATCTGCCCAGTCTTTGCGGTAAAGCATTGTGCGTGTAGCACCCGTGTTTACAGGCACGTTGTATGGGTCATATGCACCTTGGGTGAAACCATACAGTCTACCACCACCAGCCTCGGTTAAATATTCTATATAAGCAGGGTCTACACTTAGCTTTAGGTTAGGCGAGTTGTCAAAAAGCTCGGTAATGTCGAGTAGCATACCTTGGTCAGTTAACATCTCAAGTAGCGAACTGTTCATCTGGAACAAATCAGGCAAAGTACCACCTGCCGCCATTGTAGTTACCTTGGTGAAGTAGTCTGCACCAGAGCCTAGCGAAACTTCGTAGTCTACATTAGGTGCACCGTGTGCCGCAAATGCTGCAAGGATAGCTTCCTTAGCCTCACCACCGTCTACAGGGTATTCTGCCGCAGTCGCATTTAGAAATATCTCGTATGTAACGTGCTCATATTCCTCTTCGGGAGTGCTAGTGGATGTGC
>CAYJFF010000116.1:0-2367 GCA_964369345.1 uncultured Oscillospiraceae bacterium | reverse complement strand
GTGCTAGTGGATGTGCCAGTGGAATTTGTTCCTTGCGAAGATGGTGCTGTGGTGTCACTATCACAAGCTGCAAACATTGAAGCTAGCATAGCTACTACCAGTCCGATTGCTATTTTTTTCATAATAATTCTCCTTATTTTTATCATAGTTATATTATACACATAAGTGTCAAAACTATCTAATTAAATACATTAACCTTTAACTGAACCAATCATTACGCCCTTGACAAAGTATTTCTGTACGAATGGATATACGCACAGGATGGGGAGCACTGATGCTATTACCGTTGCAGCGATAACCGAGGTGCTACTGGTTGTGGCTATCTGTTCGGCATTTTCTATCGCTTGTATTTGTCCATTAATTACCTCCCTAAGTACCAGTGGTAAGGTATAGTAATCACGGTCGTTTATATACAGTAGCGGTCCCATAAAGTTATTCCATGAGCCTACAGCTAACCATAACGATACAGTTGCGATAACAGGTTTTGATAATGGTACTATAATCTTAAAGAAGATAACGATAGGATTTGCTCCGTCTATGTATGCAGATTCCTCCAGAGAAGGTGGTATAGCATTAAAGAAGTTTTTCATTACTATTAAGTTATAGGGGATAACCATACCTGGTAGTATCAGCACCCATAGTGAGTCGATAAGACCTAGGTCACGTATCCACAGGTAGCTTGGGATAATACCTGCGTTAAACAGCATAGTGAATACTACACCATACATAATCACCTTGGATAGTGGCATATCACGTTTGGATAGCCCGTACGCCATCATACCTGTTAGCAATAGTGACAGACAAACATCTGCAAGCATTACAAATATGCTGTTTAGATATGGTCTGATGATATGCCCTGTTTCAAATACAACCGCGTATGCTTCTAGGGTAAAATCTCGAGGTAAAAGCAGGATGCTACCTGTGGAAACACCTGCCGACGAGCTAAGCGACACATTAATCTCGTGCAGGAATGGCACAAATGTCATAAAAGCAAGTATAATCAGCAGTGTGGTATTTACTATAGTGATGATTATATCCTCTAAGGTCAGATGCTTGGCTTTGGGGAAGATTTTCTTAGCAATAGCATTTTTCATTATAGTAGACCCTCCTCACCCAGTCGTTTTACTATGGTATTTGATATTATTATCAGCACAAATCCTACTACGCTTTGGAAGACACCTGCGGCAGAGGCCAGTGAGAACTGTCCTTCGGTTAAACCGATACGGTACACATAGGTGCTGATAACATCGGCTACATCGTACACCAGTGGTGAATACAATGTAAATATTTGCTCAAAACCAACATTTAGGATGCTACCTGTACGCATAATCAGCAGTACAGCTATGGTGCTACGGATAGACGGCAGTGTTATAAAAAATATCTGCTGTAGCCTGCCTGCACCGTCGATGCGTGCTGCCTCATATATTTCTTGGTCAATACCCGAGAGAGCGGCGAGATACACCACCGTGCCCCAGCCGACCTCTTTCCATATCGAGGTAACCACCAAAAAACCTGGAAACATATCGGAGCTCATCATAGGATTGTCTATCCCAAAAAACTGTAGGATACCTGTACTAGGCGACAGTACAGCGATGATGATACCACTAAGTACAACCCACGAGATAAAGTGTGGTAGATATACGATAGTCTGTACCACACGCTTAAATGTCTGGCTACGCACTTCATTTAGCATAAGTGCCAGTATGATAGGTGCAGGAAAACCAAATATCAATTTTAGTATGCTAATGGTCAGCGTGTTGCCTAGTATCTCCATGAAATCGCCCTTGTTGAACAAATCCTGAAAATGCTCAAAACCTACCCACTCACTACCCCAAATGCCGTCGACAAATCGGTAGTCCTTGAATGCGATAACCAGTCCACCCAGCGGTATGTAGCGAAATACAATGAAATATATTATGCCGGGGAGCATTAGTAGGTAGAAATATTTGTATTTGGAAAATGATTTTGCAAATCGATTCTGTGATTGCTTGTTTGGTTGTAACTTGTTTTTTGTATTAACCATAGATGTGCACTCCTTTGTGGTTTGTTGTTGTCGCTATTATATTATTTTTGTTCATGTGTGAAAAGACAAATTTTGAAGTATTTTTATCAAAATTGTGACATAAACGTTAAAAAGTAACTTTATTGCTATGTAAAATCTGTTTTTGGGTATTGCTTTATCATATAATGTTTGCAAAAAATATGTTTTTGTTATATAATTTTACTAATTTTATATTTACTACTATTATTAGAGGTGCAGACTATGAGCTATTTAAAGCTATTAAAACGCAATATTTATATATATTTGGCGCTCTACGTTCTTATAACTATCATCTTTGCAGTGCTGGTGTGGGGGCAGTATAATTC
>CAYJFF010000115.1:0-8690 GCA_964369345.1 uncultured Oscillospiraceae bacterium | reverse complement strand
TTGTACATAGTTGTCACAGGGGTAAAAGCCAAATAAATTATAAGCCGACAGATGAGCACAAAGCCTTATCGACTGGCAGAATGGAGTATAACAATGCGTATTAATATACCAAGCGAGATACCAACAGAAGAAAAAAATGTCACTGATTTACAGGTACTGTCAGCTTTTGACCTTGACTACGCAGGGCTTGAGGGTGTAAAAAAAGCAATGGTAGCTGGAGATGTAGAGAGTGCGAAAAAAGAGCTTGTAGATTACTTCTGCACACGTACAAATGTAAACTTCCTAATAGACTATAGAGGGTTACCACTAAGGAAAATGGACCCAGACGAGTGCCCATTTGCATATCAGTCATCGCTGGGTTTTCACGGTAGTCTGCGTAGCTTTTGCCTGTCCGTAGGCGAAAAGATGATGAGCAACCGCTATCTATTGCCATCTGCACGTGCAGAGATAGACCTAGGCGAAAACCTAGAGAACATGCCACATTATAACGCACTTACAGATATGACTAAGCGACACAGGAGCATATCTAATATGTTTGTTAGAGGACAGTTTTTTGAGTCGCTTGCAGTTTATTATCACGAAAATGGCGACGAAAAAGTACTGGAGCATTTCAAGAAAGTGCTAAATAAATTCTTTGACGAATACCCACTGTCAGTAGTGGATACAGACGAAGAAGCAGAGAGATTTCAGCATGAGGAAGACAGAACAGTTATGAGCGTGGGCTGGTTGGCTGTAGTGTATTTCACCATTTTGTACACACGCCTACCATATGATGCAGGGTATGAAACTGCGTTTGAAATAATAAAAAGGATATGGTTCTTTGGCATACAGTTCCGACGTTTTGATAATGACAGCTACCGTCCATACAACCACCATCTATGGGAGAGGGGGCTTGTGCCACTGATACTGGGCACAGTGCTACCAGAAATACCAGATTTTGTGGCGATGCGTGACAGAGGTGGTGCTATTACCACAAGGCATATAAAAGAAGATTTTAACAGCCACGGTGGATATAACGAGCATTCTATTGGCTACTGGTCGGGTGCTGCTGTGGGCGAAATGCTGTTCCGTGGGGTTACCATTAGCAAGATGAATGGCATTAATGTGCTAGATGAAGATGCAAAAGACAGGCTTAGCAAAACTTTTGATGCACTAGCGCAGATTGTATCTCCTATAGACCGATACCCAAATATCGGTGACAAAGGTGGCTCGGAGATAGACCCAATACTAGCACTGGGTGTGCGAATGGTAGACAACCAAAAGTGTGTAGAGGCACTGGCAGTGCGCAGGGGTGAAAAAGCACATGATGCCGATATACTACCACTGAACTACTGTGATGACCAAGTGGGCTTTACTGCTATACGCAGTGGGTATGATGATAAAGCAAACTACTTGATGATGTCCACAAAAGTAAACTGTGGGGCATCTGGGCACAACCACATGGATATGCTATCCGTAGTACTTAATATGCGTGGTACACCGATATTTGGTGAGCCATACCTTGCAAAACTTTACAATACTATCAAGATGGGTAGTGCACAGCGTGGCTATATGTACAATATGGTGTCACACAACACGGTGCTTGCACATGGTAAGCCAGTGGTGCCAGACAATATGCTATCTACAGGGTGGGGCGTGTACAGATATGATAGCCCTGTTACTGCATTTGCAGACTATGACAACGGTGCATATGTTGATGCGTACCATGTTGGATATGGTTTTTGCAGACCACGACGCAAGGTGCTGTTTGCAAACAATGGTGCTGTTATTGTACGTGACGAGGTAGAGCGTGGCGCACGTTACCCAGAAGCACATATACAGCGCTGGCACCTAGAGATGGGCACAATGGCCGAGAAACTTGATGACCGTACTGTGGTTATAACTGGCGAAAATGCAAAGGTGCTATGCGTGTGGAGCGAGGCAAACAGCATATCTATCTACAAACCAACAGATATTCTTTGCCCAGATATTTATAGTGATGAAAGCGAGCTAGCGCAGGTTATAGATGTGCAGTTTACATCTAATAAATCTGCCCATGGTGGTATAGATGCTGTGCTGTCAATGCTAGTCCTAGATATTACAGATAAAGAGCCAACAGACATTGGCACACTTGTTGCAGAGCTAGATAGAATAAGCAAGAATATATCTGACCCAAGTAGCATAGATGCACTAAGTAATATAAACAAATAAAAGCATAGTAAACGACTTTGCTCACCTACAATAATACAAAAAAGCATAACCGAGAAGTACCTAATAACAGGACTTTCTTGGTTATGCTTATTTTATTGCTTAACAAATATTAAAGTTGATAAGTGGACAGTAGTGTTTTACACCAGTTAATAACTGCCAGAGCTAGCACCTTTTATAAGCGATATAGCTGAGCTAGTGCCTATTCTGTCACAGCCAGCAAGGATAAATGCCTCCATATCTGCCACGCTCTTAACACCACCAGCAGCCTTTATTTTTACATCACTGCCTATATGCTCTTTGAATAGCAAGATATCTGCCATTGTTGCACCAGCAGTGCCAAAACCTGTGGAAGTTTTTATATAGTCAGCTTTTGCGTTGGTGACAGCCTTGCACAGTGCTATCTTTTCGTTTTCGTCCAAAAAGCAAGTTTCTATAATAACTTTTAGTATTTTGTTGCCGACTACAGCCTTGATAGCAGAGATTTCCTCTGTTATGGCGGCGTAGTCGTTGTTTTTTACATCTGTTATATTAATAACCATGTCAATCTCGTTTGCACCCTGCTGTATGGCAATTCTTGCCTCCTCTACCTTGGCAGATGTCACAGAGTACCCAAGTGGAAAGCCTATCACAGTGCAGATGTTTATGCTATCCCCGTAGCTGTCAAAAACCCTCTTAACATAGCAGGGAGGTATGCACACAGATGCAGTCCCAAACTCAATTGCTTCGTCACAGAGCTGTTTTATATCCTCGTATGTGGCAAATTGCTTTAGCAACGTGTGGTCAACATGGCTTAGTATTTCTTGTTGTGTCATAGCTTAGCTCCATTCTAGTATATATTATTAGGCAAAAATATCATACTTTTCACCGTCGCTTGTGTTCTCTAGGTGGAAAATATCTAGCACAGTAGCGGCGATATCTGCAAAAGTTTTTCTGGTGTGCAGGTTGGTGTTTTTCTTTACCTTATCACCATAGAAAATAATAGGCACACACTCTCTTGTGTGGTCAGTACCACTAAAGCCAGGGTCGCAACCGTGGTCAGCGGTGATTATCAGTATATCATCAGCCCTCATCTTGGATATAAAAGTTTTTAGCTGTGCATCAAACTCCGTAAGTGCATTAGCATAGCCATCAACATTGTTCCTGTGACCATATAGCATATCAAAATCTACTAGGTTCACAAAACACAGCCCAGTAAAATCCACATCTAGCATAGCTATAGCTTTTTCCATACCATCTTTGTTGCCCGTGGTGGGCTGGGACGAGGAAACACCAACACCTGCAAATATATCATAGATTTTACCTATGGAGTGTGTGGCAAGATTGTTTTTCTCAAGCTCTGTCAGCATGGTGTCACGTGGTGGCAAAAGCGAGTAGTCGTGCCTGTTTGTAGTCCTTGCAAAGTTTGGGTACTCACCACTGAATGGACGTGCGATTATCCTGCCCACACTGTGCTCGCCCTGTAGCATTTCTCTTGCCTGTTTGCAGTACTCGTACAGCTTTTCTATAGGCACAATATCCTCGTGAGCAGCTATCTGGAAAACACTATCGGCAGAAGTATACACTATCAGCGCACCAGTTTCCATGTGCTCCTTGCCATAGTCTGCTATTACTGCTGTGCCAGAGTATGGCTTGTTACAAATTATTTTTCTGCCTGTAATCTCGGCAAAATTATCTATAACCTCGCTAGGGAAACCATTGGGATATGTGGGTAGTGCTTTCTCTGATATAACGCCTGCAATCTCCCAGTGCCCCACAGTGGTGTCTTTGCCACGAGAAGCCTCGGAAATTCTGCCATAGGCAGCAGTGGTCTGCTCCACAGCCAAATCACTGGATACACCCTCGATATTAAAAAGACCCATACTCTGCATTACTGGGGTTGCGAATTTATCGGACTTCATAACTGACTGAATAGTGTTTGCGCCCTCGTCACCAAAGTCCCCAGCATCTGGAGCGTTGCCCACACCAAAGCTATCAAGTACTATCAAAAATACTCTTTTTTCCATAAAAATCAAATCCTTTCAAGATATGCATGCTAATATCAGGCGTTGTTCCTATCTGCTGTTATTAGTATTTTAAGTGCCTCTATTGCTACTTCTATAGCGCCAGAGGTGTCCTCGCTCATTTTAGAATCCAGCCCCAGTAGCTCACGCTCTTGGTTCCATATAACGTGGAAGTCCGAGCCACATCTACATCTCAGCGCATCTGCCACAACAAAAAGAGCAGCAGACTCCATCTCGCTTGCTTTTACACCCAGCCTTTTCCAAGCCTCCCACTTTTCTAGTAGCTCCCCAGACACAGGCATTTTGTGTGGTGAATGCTGTCCATAGAAAGAGTCCTTGCACTGTACCACACCTACATGGTGTCTTTTGCCAAGATTTTTGCTAGCCTGCACCAGTGCTGATGTAACCTCAAAATTTGCTACTGCTGGGTACTCCAGTGGTGCATATTCACGGCTGGTATGCTCAAACCTTATAGCGCCAGACGCTACCACGATATCGCCAGCCTCTACTGAAACATCTATACCGCCACATGTGCCAACACGCAAGAAAGTATCTGCACCGATGTTGTGTAGCTCCTCCATTGCTATAGCAGCGGACGGCCCACCTATACCAGTGGAGCACACACTTACTTTTTCGCCAAGCAGTGTGCCTGTATATATGGTATACTCACGGTTTTGGGAAACAAACTTGGGGTTGTCAAAGTACTGTGCTATTTTTTCTGAGCGTGCTGGGTCGCCAGGGAGGATACAATACCTGCCTACGTCACCAGGCACACATTTGATATGGAACTGACTGTTTAATTCTTGCATATTTCTGTTTCCTTTCTGCTTAGTATAGCTATTATTTACTTAATTATAGCAAAAGAAAAAGGAAGTAGCAACCATATAACATAGTTACTACCTCGTTATCTTGTATTACTATACTGCGGTGTTGCTCAGCAAAATGAAGTCTAGCTCGTGGGTGGTAAAAGTATGTGTGTCGTCCTCGTACACAGAGGATACAGCAGTGAGTGACTGTGTAGCTACATCATATCTATATACATATGGCATATCACTCTCTATTGTTATTGTTGCGGGTGTGGCAAACTGTGGGTCGTACATAAAGTCGTATACTTCAAACACTGCGTCATACTGGGTCTCCAGCGCTGTTATGCGGGAGTTGATGCGCTGTGTAAAAGAAAAGTTGTATGAGCTAGTAAGGCTTGTAGCAAACTCGGCTGTCATATAGTCGCCAAGCTCCACAGTTGCGTTATCATCACCTACATTAAAGTGAACTTGCCCCACGCTGTCACCAAAAAAGTCCTCAGCAGGTACATACAAGGTTTCATCACCTATCATAGTGACAAAAAGTGGCTCGATATTCATATGCTCGCTAAACGCAATCTTACCAGTATCTATATCACGACAGGTTATTTTTATGCGTGCCTTGTTCTGGCTAACATCTGGCAGGTCGGCGATATCTACAGCACGTATGGAAAGAAAATACTTGTCATCATCATCTTTTTCCAGATACAGTTCATCAAAATAGTCATAGCCATAGAGTACTTCTAGCTCTAGGTCATATTCATCATAAAAAGCAGAGCTTATATAATTCCCGTTATTATCACGGAAGTAAATTTTGTTGTCAACACCACTTATTACAGAGGTGTTGTTGGTAGCCGCCAAATCAATGTTCGGTAGTTCGCTTGCAAAAACTGATATTATGCCGCCCAGTGCAGATACACCAAGCATTATAGCTAACAATAGTGCAAGAACACGTACCATAGTCTTTTTCTTTTTCATTTGGTATTCCTTTCACAAACATAGTTATAATAGTATTATACCCCATAGATGTAAACTGTCAAGGAAAGTTGCAAATGTTTACAGTTTCTTATTACTTTGGAGAACTGCTCTTTGCAATAAAAAAGTGAGCACCCACATAGTAGCAGGCACTCACGATATCGATATTACAAGCTTATACACCTTTCCACAGGCCGTGCAAGTTGCAATAAGCATAAGCACATACAACTGCGTCACCATCACATATCATAAACTCAACGCTTGGTGTGTCTTTTAGCTCTTTGCGCTGGTTGCCCTGTGTGGTTTCTAGCGCTACCCACGCTATATTATGGTCACTCGCCATAGGGTGCTCCACACTGCCCACAGTCACAGTTACCTTGTTGCCATCTATAGCAATAAGAGGTACGTGTTTTTCTTTTGCAGCGTCTACAGCGCCCGCAACTACTTCTTCCATGTCCATACCACAGCACATCATTGGTACACCTTGGTCATCAACCATACCAACCATATTGCCACAAGACTCACATTTTAAAAATTTCATAAGACACACTCCTTTAATAATACTTTTATTGATACTAACAGGCTGACAGGGTAAATATTGAGAACAGCCCCACTTTGTATTACAATTATACATTATACATAAAAACAAGTCAATCAATTGGCGTAGAACTATAAGTAAATATAGACATACACTGCTGTTATTCATATTTATTGCGATATTTTTAGTTTTATGCGAAATAAAAAGTGTTTTTTCTTGTTTTTGCACATTTGAGGAGCTTTTTTGTCACCCAAAACAGTTTGTTTTCTTGAAAATCAGCTTGCATTTATTATGATAATATTATATACTAAATATGTATTGTTATATGAGTAGAATACACGAATTTTGTAAAGGGGGATGTGTGTTGTCAGATTTATTTGATAGAGAAAGCGAAGTCCTTAAACGTGCTGAGGAATACATAGAAACACAGAAAGCGAATTCTGATGAACCCATTGCCGATATAAAAGAATTTGAGTGGCTGAAGCGAGAATACGCAAGGCTGTTACGCCAGCTACAACGTGTGACAAAATTAACAGACCGTACAACTGACCAGCTAAATACAGATAGGCTGGACTTGATGGACAAGGTAAATTATGATGCCCTTACAGGAATATATAATAGGCGATACCTAGATGCTACATTGCCTGTGGTTTTACAGTCGTTAATGCTGACAAATGGTGACCTTGGGATACTGATGATAGACGTGGACTTTTTTAAGTTTTACAATGATACATATGGGCACAGTGCTGGCGATGACTGCCTGAAAGCTGTTGCGAGAGCTATAAGAGATAGCCTAGATAGACACTCGGACTTTGTAGCAAGGTACGGTGGAGAAGAGTTTACTGTTGTGCTACCAAATGCAAACGAGCGTGGCGCTACACTGGTAGCAGAGAAGATACTAAAGAACATAGCAGGGCTTAACTTACCACATGAAAGTAGTACAGTAGAGCCATATGTTACAGTGTCTATTGGTGTGGTTTCTGCACCTGTATCGTCAGAAAATACCATAGATAAGTATATGGAAAAATCCGATAGCGCATTGTACACAGCAAAGAGAACAGGACGTAACCGTGTGGCAGTTGTAAGGTTTGATGAGGAATAAATTATGTTATTAGATATGATGTCTTTTTATAATTTTCTAAAAGATAATAACATTAGTATTATATATAGTGGCTTGGTGTGGGCTGGTGGGCTAGAGAGCGTGGGCGACATGCTTAAAAAGCGTATGGAATATGATGAAATGTCCATGTCTGCGTCTATGTCTGTTTTCTCTGTATTTGTGGAACAGATGAATAATATGCTGATGTACTCTGCCGATAAGCAAGAAGTAACAGATGCAGAGGATGAGGCTGTAAGAGCTATTTCCTCTGGTATGTTTATTCTGGGCAAAAAAGATAGTAGCTATTATTTGCAGACTGGCAACCTAGTAAGTGCCACACAGATGGAGCTGATAAAGACACGTGTGGACTATATAAACACACTGGACAAGGCTCAGCTGCGTAAATATTACAAAGAGCGCCTGCGTGCTGTAGATGATAACATGGATAGCAAAGGTGCTGGAATAGGGCTTATCGAGATAGCAAGACGCGCAAGCTCTAAGATTGAATATGATTTTGAAGCATATGATGATGAACATTCTTTTTTCACCATGTATGTAACCATAGGCTAAGGAGATATGCTATGCCACAGAAACTTGAGATAGCAAAAACAAGGTCCACCCCGTATATTTTGTTCGATGCAGAGAATAACTATATGCGTTTTGAGGGTGAGTCATTCCATGAAAATGTAATAGAGTTTTATTCTGAGTTGTACAAGGTGCTTGGCGAGCATATGTACAGCGATTTTGATATATTCACTTTTGACTGTGAGCTAACATATTTTAACAGCTCTACAGCAAAACTACTGCTTAATATGCTAATAGAGATGGACGAAGCTATTATAGATACAGATAAAAAGGTTGTTATAAACTGGATAACCAGTGAGGATAACGACATCATAATCGAGTTTGGGGAAGATTTTTCCGAGGAAGTATCCAGTGCGGAGTTTAATATAGTGACAAACTAAATGTTTTTCTGTACCATGTTTGTATGAATGGAGTTAGCTTGGAAAAATTATCTGCAAACCTGAAAAACTAGAGTGACTAAGAGTGCTTTTTTATTGAATTTTGTGCCGACGTGAAGCGGC
>CAYJFF010000114.1:7072-8914 GCA_964369345.1 uncultured Oscillospiraceae bacterium | reverse complement strand
TATACTTACTATCCCGCTAAGACAAGCTCACTGCTATTATATGATGACTATAACAAAAATATATCCCCCCATAATATAGATTGAATTTTTACATCATATATGTTATTATAGTACAGTATTTAACAATATATAGAATGAGCAAATTTAGAGCTTATAATAATAGAAACTATGAGGTAATAACCATGGCTAAACAAGAGTGGAAACCGGGCAATATGGTCTATCCCCTACCGGCTGTTATGGTGACAGTTGGCAACGAAAAGCAGAGCAATATTATAACTATAGCATGGACTGGTACAGTTTGTACAAACCCACCCATGCTGTATATATCGGTGCGTAAAGAGCGCCACTCCCACAAAATGCTTACAGACTCTATGGAATTTGTAGTAAACCTAACCACGGAGTCACTTGCAGAACAAACCGACTATTGTGGTGTAAAATCTGGCAGAGATGTGGATAAATGGGCAGAAACTGGGCTGACAAAAGGTACAGCAAACCACTTAGAACACACACCAATAATAGAAGAATGCCCAGTTAATATAGAGTGTAAGGTAGTGGAGATAAAGGAGCTAGGCTCGCATGATATGTTCCTTGCAAAAGTCGTAGGCGTGCAAGTTAGCGAAGATTATATGAATGAAAACGGTAAATTCGAGCTAAACAAAACAGGTCTCCTTGCTTATTCCCACGGGGAATATCTGGGGCTTGGGAAAAGCCATGGAACATTTGGCTATAGTGTAAAAAAGAAAAAACGCAAGCCACGAAAAAAATAACACAGTGCTATAATGATAACTAAAAGCTCAAACCAAGCAGTAATTTGCAAGGTTTGAGCTTTTATTATAGACTATCTAATGCCTGTAGATGGGTTTGTGTGTGCAGACGAGAACACTATTTTTATGACATGGTCTTTTCGTACATTAGTAAATATATACTCGTCATTAATATCAATACGCTTGCCATCTATGTATAGTTCTACTATACTTTGTCCCACACCAGGTTTGAAGTAGAAAGTTTTGTTAGCACCCTTGCTTATTATCAGTGAACTATCAAATCCACCATCAGGTGTAACTGTGCCATTACCTACTATGATAACATCAATCTGGTAATCTTCTTCCTCTTCTTCTAGTGGTGTCTCTGGGTCTGGATTTGCATTTTCCCTTTCAAACTTTGGATAAAGAGTAATATTTCCTGTAACAGGAGCATCAAAGTCATAAGGTGTTGTTAAGTCTTCGTCTGTGTACCACCCTACAAAAGTATCATCTGGGTTATCTGAATTTGGCACAGGAGGTACTGTCGCTTTTTCGCCATCACTTACATCTTCTCTATCGTGGATAGTAGTATCACTAAAATCACTATCCTCAAATGTTACCACCCAGTTATCTACTGGAGGTGGCGGTGGCTCTGTGCTTACCAGAATAGCTATATAGGTTTGATCCACTCTAGTAACTAGGGCATTGAACACATCTTCTGCATTGACAGATGCTCCAGTAGGATCACCCTCTAGGCGCCAACCAGTAATCTCATATCCATCTGGGACTTGGGTAAATGTATTATCCTCAGGTTTAACTAGGTTTTCATTTTCCCTAACCACTACTTGTTGTGTTTCCAGAATATTAGTGTCATTCGCTGGGTCTTGGACTTCAAAAGTAACTGTAACACTGGTATTTTCAAACTTCGGATACAGTGTGATATCGCTTGTAACTGGAGTATCAAACACATAAGGTGTTGTTAGGTCTTCGTCTGTGTACCAACCTACAAAAGTATCATCTGGATTGTCTGAATTTGGCACAGGGGGTACTGTCGCTTTTTCGCCATCACTTACATCTTCTCTATCGTGGATAGTAGTAT
>CAYJFF010000114.1:0-6972 GCA_964369345.1 uncultured Oscillospiraceae bacterium | reverse complement strand
TATCCATCTGGGACTTGGGTAAATGTATTATCCTCAGGTTTAACTAGGTTTTCATCTTCCCTAACCACTACTTGCTGTATTTCCAGAATATTAGTGTCATTCGCTGGGTCCTGGACTTCAAAAGTAACTGTAACAGTTTCTTTCTCTCTGAGTATCGGGTAAAGTGTTACAGGTCTATCAATCTCATTATTCTCAAAGTCCCACCTTGTGCTAGTTTCAGTTGGGTTTATGTCCTCTGTCCAACCAAGGAAAACCTTGTCATCTAGGATATGGTCTTTTATTTCGGTGCTAGTTACTTCATCAACTAATCCACCGTTAACAATCCACTCTTTGCTAAAATCTATTGATGTGTCCAGTGGGTCTTTAAAGATAACTGGGTAGTCAACTTTTGGATACAAGATTTCATCTTGTACAACTGTATCAGTGTTGAAATTCCATTTTGATATTGGTGTAAAGTCAGGCTCTGTGTACCATCCATCAAGTCGTCCACCCTCAACCATTCCTACAACTTCTTTCTGTGTTTCTGGTATAGTAGTGCCAGATACGATATTGGTTTTAATCTCTGTTGTTGTGATAGTTGTTGTAGCACCATCTATATCTTCAAATGTAACTATGAATGTTTCTACTGTAGTGCTGTCTACAAATTGGGGGTATAGTACAATATGTTCATCTCTAATAGCTGGCGTACCAAAATCATACGTGTCTGTATACAGGTTACCTGTTGTTTCATCTTTTTCGTACCAGCCAACAAAGACTTCGTCTACTCCACCAGTTGGGTTTTTAGGTGTTGTATTTGTGATAGCATTGCCAACTATTATTGTGTCTTTGTAGAAATTATCAGCATCACTATCGGGGTTGCCAGTTTCTGAGTTTTCATAAGTGACAGTAATGGTATGGAACATTAAACCTATATCGACTGTTCCGTTATTAAGTTCTGTCTGTACTAAATTACCTGTATAAGCTGGGTCTGTAACAATACTCAGTCCACTTGATATATTAGCATTAAACCTAATGCCTTCCGCTGTGGGGTGGTTATTATTAAGTACCAATGAACCAGCAGTAGGTAGCGTATCAGTTATTGCATAACCATCTACGTTGCCTGGGGTAAACTCAAGCTCATAAGGTGCTTCTTGTGGTTGAATTTGGACTGTGTATTTACCTGTAAGTGAGTTGTATGTAACTAGGTTATCAGCTATCTTTACACCATCAAGTGTTAGACTTCCAGCCCAGAATTCATCTTCTGTCAAGAACTCATCTGTGTCGTTGTTTATACCATCAGCAGTATTAATTTCTTCTGCAAAAATAGTACCAGAAAGCTCATACCACTTAAATATAAAATTAGCCACTGCAGGTTTTTCCGATACAATCGAGATATCATCCTCATCTACTCCGTAAAAGTTCACCTCAGCAGTAGAGGTATATCCATCTTCTTTACTATATACACCTGTGCTATTAGCTTTTAGGTATATATCTAAGTATTTTTCATCTATATCGGTATCTCCTACACCATCTGTTTCACTTTTTCTCAGATTTTCTACAGTGATGGTAACTGTTTTTGCATTTTCCCACGTAGCTGTACCACCGTCTGCTGGATTGCTATAAACAATATCGGGGTTTTCCCAGTCGGCTGGTAACATCTTGCTTACATCATCTTTAAACCTTAAGTCCATATCATCTATAGGAAGATTGATAATAAGAGTATAAGATTTCATATGACTAGCTCTTTCGGAAGTAATGTCTAGCACCAAGTCATCAGATTGGTGTGCATAATATTCCATAGCTTCATTCTCACTGCTTAGTACTTCTACTTTCGGATAAAGTATAATAGACGTAATCGCTGCACCAGAAAAGCGTATCAAAAATTCTTCGGGGGCATTCTCGCCAGGCGCAGCTAGAATTCTTATCAGACGACCATTTTCTAGGTCATGAGTTAGTGGTGCGCCATAGTTTAATGTATCACTTTCTACTGTTAGCCCTCTTGTATCCGCTACAGCAATACCAGAGTCTAGTTTAAAATCATACATACTCGTTAATTCTGGGTCTAGTGCAAGCATTGGTCCTACATCTAGGTAACTACCTAGGAAGAGCGGAGCTGTAGCTAACCTATCTCCTTTAACACGGAAATCAGCCAGTGTAAAATAAATCTTACTTAATTCACTGTCCGTGCTTGATACATCATATCTTAGCCATGTCTCACTGCCTGCGCCTGCAAGGTTTATATCAATTTGTGCAACTCCTGCGCTTCTACTTGTACGGGTAGTTGGGTTTATATTGATTTGGGTTACACGTGGATTTGTTCCAGTATACGCAAAGTCCTCATCATTAAGCTGGAGATATACAGCCGAGCCACTGGGGTATGGTATAGCTTCATCGCTCAATCCAGCTGAATAGCTTATAGCGATACTTGCATTTGACCCATTAAAATACGACAAATTATTCTCGTCCACTACACCTTGGTCAGGGATGTTATGGGTTAAATTAGTTGCTTGCTTAATGGGAACTTCCACTGCTGAGTACTGAAAATAGTTAACATCAGATGGTATTTGCACACTGCCATTATCTGCAGTAAACTTAATTTCCATTGCGCCACCAAAAACGCCGTCTTTGTCGGTCGCACTCAGACCTAGTTTCTCTGTTGACAATCTTTCTCTACTGAAAGCAATACCTATTATCTGTAGATTATGTGATGGTGGGTTACCACCTTCGTGCTCCATTTCACTAGCAATCCAATAAAATGATGTTAGTGTTTCTCCAGTTGGCACTTCAAAAGTATAACCACTATAATCAGCAATATCTACCAGGTCTGTTTGTAGCTCGGTTTGTACATCTGTTGTATAGTGTAAGCTAATTGTGGCATTTTCTGTTGGTGAAAATTTAGCTGGATAGAAAGTAATCTCTTTTATCAACTCAATATGTGATGGTTCATCTGAAACTATTTCAAATTTTGCATTTTGATATACTAGAGACGGTGTTGGCAAGCTATTATTATTTGCAAACAAGTAAACGACCTCATTAGTTATTCCAGCTCTATTGTCTAGGGCTAGAGCGCTGTTTTCATTATCGTACGTCCAACTTATAAGCTCTAACTCAACAGTGTCTGTTGGAGTTCCAGTAGATTTATACACCCATTTAGGGTCTATATCATCATCGTGTGTTCCAGTAATTTTTTCACCCTTTGCATCCGTAATAAATAAGTTTATCTCCATGCCTTCATCAGGGGCTAAACCGTGATCACTCTTTAGCTCACCTTCTAGTGTAAAATTTGTGGTGCCACTAATACCAAAACCTTCACTAGATATGTATAACTCAATATAGTCTGTTCCTGCGGGAATCGGTATTATTGTCTGCTCGTTAAGGTTTCTATTAACAAGCCCCTGACCTACACCACCTACAAATACTTGATATTCATCAAAGTTATTTTTATTTGAGTATCCGTCTTCAACCAACAGAGTGTTTGCCTCAAATTCATCTGGCATAACCACGGTTACTTTGCCATCTTTATACACTTCCGAAGCATAGTCTAGATCAATCTCGTAATCTTTTAGAACATATTTACTCAAACTAAATTTCAATTCATCAGTATGGTTAAATATTTCAACTTGTCCATCATCAGGCTCACCCTTAGACTCCCCTACTATCTTATCAACAAATGTATAGTCTGGAATATTGATAACAATTTCTTTTGGGAATGTATATGTGACAGCGTCTTTCCCAAGTTCCTTGTATGTTATATATGACTGGTTACCACCCTCTACTGTATACCACTCTTTTGCGCCATCAGCCATTAGCTCTTCTACACTTAGTCCACCTTGGTAAGCGAAAGCAGATAAGTCCACACTTGTGGGTTGAATTGTTAAAGGTCTATATACATATGCTTCATCAATACCTGCTGAATTTACCAAAGAGCCTTCCATCATATGAGCTTGCTTTTCAGTCAAATTAGTGAAAGCAGTTATTCGACCTCCAATTGTGCTTGTATTGTACGCAGTTAGACCAAAACGCATTCCACCTGCTAAATCTACTGTGTTTGCATCATGCATATATCCCATTTTTGCCACAAACTCTCTAAGGCTAGTATCTAGACTGCGCAAAGAAAAATCTTCTGGTGAGTAGTGGACATAAGTAAAGTCCGTTATTGGTGCATGGTCGGATGTATTTAGTTCTGTTCTAAGTGACATTCCAGATTTAATATATTCTCCGTCTAAACCTTTGAAATATACATATCCGTCTGAAGTAAGCCACAGACCGCCCAAACCACCATTTTCTTCTTTTGTTATTGTGGGGTCTAGGTCAGCGCGTACAACGCCTGAATTATCAACAACCACTGTTTCACCAAGCAACTTATAATCAGCTGGACTTGTTGGCACTTTTGGCATATGTTCCTCTTTAAAGGAGAGGATATCAGCACCTGTTCCATCATCAAAAGTTACTTCTATCTCAAATTTCATTCCAGGCGCAGTGTGCTCCAAGTAACCTATAGCACCCGCAACAGTTTGTATTATCGAGCCATTTTCAGAATAATAGCTTGTAAACTCATAATCGCTAGCTAGTCCTAGTAGAATATCAGCATCAGCAAAAACGACAGCTAAATCTGCCTCTCTGCTATATGTTACTTTAGTGTTATTGTTTGACATCGTTGCCGAAAAACCTAGTATAGTTGGCAAAGAATTCTTGTTTATTACAAACAAATAGTTTTCCTGCCCAGAGGGGTTAATATCAATAGTAATTGTTCGCGCCGCAGCTACAGATAGTGCAGGACCATCAAAGTCAACACGATAATATAGTGTGTCTGCCGCCATTTTAGTATAGTCCCAAAGAGTAGCATCCGTATTATCATAAAACGGTAGATTACTCGTTACATCAAGATTCGATGTTGAACCTGATTTTGGATTTGATGGCGTTGTGCGAAGTGTATTTTCATCTGTATTAGATGGAGTTACAGAGGTATCCCCCCCTGTATATGAAGTTATCTGTTGTGCAAATCCTAAGATCATATTAGCAGATGTAACCTGAAAAATCATCGCAAGGGATATTACCATAGCTAAAAATCTTTTTGTATTCATTTCGTCCTCCTAAACTGCTAAAAACTAAACTATTGTTTTTTTTATAGTAGCACACAAACCTTCTCTTTGCAACACTTATAGTATTTTCTTACTTTAACACTATATTTTGTTAGTAATAACTAAGAATTATTATGTTACACTACCTTGATAAAGCAATTTCTTGAGGAAAACTCTTCTTTGTTTTTCTAGCACGAACAACTCTTTCTATCTATAGTTTATGCGCTGCCTTCTCTTTTGTATTGACACATAAACTAAATTACAGTATATTGATAATTAATAATATATCGCTGTCATAGATAGCAAATGGAATATGTAGTTATTTTATAACACCTAGCCGAATTTAAAAGTTACTCAGAATAACCAAATGAGTTATAGCAATAAAGAGAGTTTCACAAAGCTTTACAGGAGAGAATTATGATTACTAAAAAGGTTTTATTTGTTGGTAACAGCCATACTTACTTTAATGATATGCCATACTACATGCAGCATATATCCCAACACTGTGGCATAGACAATATTTCAGTAAAATGCACCCTGCTTGCAGATGGTGGCCGCAGTCTTGAATGGCATAGTTCTCAAAAAGACGTGCGGTACAATATTATTTATGGTGAGTACGATTTTATCGTTTTACAGAATAACGCACACCCATTTGACGGATATGTAGCACTAAAGGATGGCACAGAGCAGATATTAAGTTTTGTAGAAAAAGCAGTTAAAAAGCCCTCAGTTACTATGTTTATGACATGGAGCAAGAAAAATAATCCTGAGGATTTTGCGGAAATGAGAGATGCATATATCAAGGTCGCAAAAGACTTCGACCTGGGAATAGCACCTGTTGGCGAACATTTTTTCACAATAAATAATAGCTCTGATACTGAGCTGTATGCAAGTGATGGTGCACATGCATCAAAATTCGGCTCATATGTAGCTGCATTAACTATATTAGAGAGTCTATTTGATGTAAAAATCACTGAATTTCCGACAGTAATAGAGACTGAAAACAATATATTATACTCTATGAATAGCGTAGAAATAGATTGTATAAGAAAGATTTTCACTTGATAATTAGAGATATGGAATAGCAATTATTTGTAAAGAAATAGCCTCCTGTACTAAAATATCACCGACACATGAGAGTTTAAAAACACAACAAAGCAAATATCACTTCTATATATTATCCAGTATCAGTAGTATGGCACCAGTCAACAGTGCAGAATATTGGTTTGATTGTGGCAATACAAGCGGAAGTTCTTGTGGTTCTATACTCTTTCCATTTTTAAGAATTATACTCCGCTGTAGCGCTATTACTGTTCCATCCATACCTACACTTGAGAATGTTATAGTGCTTTTGGGAGATATTCCACAATCAATAACCTGCATTTTACTGAAATTTTCTTGCCTGAGAAACATATAGTTTGTAGATTCTACAAGCACTATGGAATTTTGTTCTATCTTTGTAGATATTACACTTTCATCGCTACCTATTACAACAACACTATTTTCTCTACTGGCACAATAATTTTTACACATCAATATGTCTGCATTAACAGCAGTGCGTGTATCCAGGCTCTTGTCTGCAGACACAACCTCGCAATGCTCCATCAAGCTGTTCTCAATTTCGCTAAACAACAAATTGTATCTATCTTGTAAGATATTTACGATTAACATAATCAAGCTCCATTCTATAAAAAAGATAAAGTTTTACACTAATAATAATTTTTATGATATAATTATGTATTATAATCAAGATGCGTCTTTATTTTATTATACTAATAAAAGTATAGATTATACATTTACAGACTTAAGCGAGGTAAATTGCCTTAAAAGTATTGCTTTTTTATTTTCTATATGATAAAATACAAAAGGCTTACCAGTGTGTACAGTTTTACAAAAGAATAAAAATACGGAA
>CAYJFF010000113.1:0-8976 GCA_964369345.1 uncultured Oscillospiraceae bacterium | reverse complement strand
ACAACCACAACAAAGTCAACCTGTCCCAACTCAGCGACCAGCACAGCCACAACAGACACCAACAGA
Organism: uncultured Oscillospiraceae bacterium; assembly: GCA_964369345.1. Classification (GTDB taxonomy): domain Bacteria; phylum Bacillota; class Clostridia; order Oscillospirales; family Ruminococcaceae; genus Angelakisella. The sequence continues at coordinate 8,910 of CAYJFF010000113.1, read as the reverse complement.
ACCTACACAAAGAAAATCATATAACGAACGTGCAAATGAGCACTTTTCTAGCTTGCAAGACCAACCCCAAAATCAGGCAAACTTTGGGTTTTATAGTGAAAGACCACGCCAGATAATTGACTCTAAAAGTGCAGCAGAAAAGCTAACGTCCAATTCATATGATATTTTGGAGCAGGACAACGCTTTTGAGGAAACAACACAAAGACGCTCTACTATACCACGTAGTAGACAGCAAGCATATACGGATGATTTTATGGATACACCACAGGAGTCCGTACCATATAATATGCCAAATGAAGAAAATATTCGCTATTCACAAAAAACATCCAGACACACTGCAACAGTGAAGCTAGATGAAGAAGAAACGGATAATGTTGTTCAGTTTAAGTCAAAAGTTTTTACAAACGAGCTAGAAGATGATGATACAAAAGCTTCTCTGGAACACGATGACGAAGACGAAGACGAAGATGATATCAATAATATTGCGTCCATAGATGTGTATCTACGTAAATTTCGCAAGACACTGATAGTTCGCTTTTTGCTAAATATTCTTTTTACTTTTGTCATTGTATACATGGCATTTGCAAGAAGCAACGGCTTTCCATTACCAGAGTTTATATCTGGCAATACAAATATAGGCACCTATGCTATTACCATGCTGGTTATTACAATAATAGCTGCAATATCTAACGGTGACACTATTGGTGGTGGTGTTTTGGCAATGCTAAAGCTACGACCAAACAACGATTCTTATATTTCACTAGCGTTATTTGCGTGCTTGTTACAGGGTATGTTTGTCAGTATAAAACCTGACTATCTAATAATGTATGAGGATAACTATTATTTGCCAATGGCAACTATATTATTACTCGCTACTACTTTTGGTAAGATAATTATGCTCAATCGTACACAGTCCAGTTTCTCTATTTATAAAAGTGCCACCGAGAAACATTCGCTCTCTATTATAGATAACAAGGCGTACTGCAAAAAAATACTGGGTGATGAAGTCCGTAGTGAGCCTATTGTTGCAAATACTAATAAAGTAGAAACTTTAGATAATTTCCTAGCAGCTACGCGCCACCCAAGCAGTACAGAGGATTTTTCTGAAATACTAGCATTGGTAGTGGCTATTGCTGCCGTAGTAATGGCGCTAATATCAAATATTTTCCACGGAGATATCTTCAAATCTGCGTCTACATTTACTGCAATGTTGTGTATAACAGCACCAATGGCAGGCGTAATAACATCAAATTTGCCATTAGCCATGGTAAACACCAAGCTTTTTCGCTGGAAATCGACTATCATTGGGTATAGTGGAGTGGATAAGCTTGCAAATGTAAACGGCATCATATTGCCTGCACAGCACGTCTACCCCAACAAATGTATAACTCTACAAACTGTTAAAACAGTGGAGAGAATGCCGACAGATAGGCTGATAATAGACATTGCAAGCCTACTAAATGCCGCTAAATCACCAATGGCACAAGCGTTTTTATCTACACTAGCAAACACCAATGTTCTTGTACCTGTAGAGAGTATGGACTATATTGATGGTCTGGGGCTTACTGCTTGGGTGCGCAACGAACGCCTGATTTTTGGCAACCATGAGATGATGGAAAACTATAACATCAAGCTACCACCACAGCACAGGGCAGATAGCCAAAAGGTGGGAGCTAACCAAGTGATGTATGCTGCTATATCTGGCAAGCTTGTCGGTATATTTGTTCTTAGCTACAAGATGGATAAAAAAATGAAATCTACGTTTAATATCTTGTTTGATAATGAAATAGCAGTAGCAATACAGAGTAATGACCCCAATATTACAAAAGAGCAAATTAATTATCTATATGATTTCCCAATGGAATTAATCTCTATAATTCCCGCTGATATTGCAGTTACTACAGAGGAATATTTTATGCCAATAAAAAATCAAGAGGCTACAGTACTGCACAACGGTACACCTGGTGCATATGTTAGGCTACTAATGTCTGCAAAGTCTTGTAGAAAGACTACTGCCATACAGTCTGGCATGGTGCTATTATCAGTAGCAATAGCGTTTGCGCTTATCACATGTTTTGCTTTTACAGATAATATGTGGGTAGTTACTTGGGTATCTGTTGTCATATATCAAATCATTTGGCTTATAGCGCATATGTTTATTCCTTTGTTCAAGCTCAATTAACTTATAACCTCAAAATTGCTTATATTTACTTTTGTTTCTAGCGATGGAACATAAATCATTACAGGGGCACCAGTGGTGTCCCTGTATATTTTATACTCTATCAGCCCAATAGCCCCACTATACACATCATATTCGTCGATTTTTTCTGTTGCTTGCTCTGTCATTGGTAGTGCAAAAATTTGGTATATTATATTGGGTATAGACTGCTCTGGCACCGCACTTTGTTCATAAGTTAGCAAGATATCCTCATACATCACTGTCATTTGTCCATCTGCAAATGTCATTACTATATCAGCTATCTCTGTGGGTGAGGTTATAGCAAACCTTGTTTCTAGGGCTCTTTTGGTAAAGTCAAAACTTATCACACTACTGTTTTCAGTAACAATCTCACCGCTAAAGATATACTCACTACTCTGGGTCATCACTATCTCTTTTGGCTCGTTACTAGGGATACTACTACATGCACATAGAAAAATTACCATTGCAACTACTGTAAATATTTTCATATAATATTGCTCCATTCTACTAGTAAAAAACTTGGTACTAGCATAAAATAAAGGGTTATATATAATAATATTCATAGATATAAGCTAATATTCGAGGAGTTAATCAGTTTCTATTATAGTGACAAAAGCAATTGCGTTTTCACTTGTATGAGATATACTAAGGCTGATATCTCTACCTGCTAGACTATCTTTCGCCCAACCACTTAGTACGAAAAAAGGCGCACCATTATCATTATGCGAAACAGAAATATTATGTAAATCCATTGTTTTTATACCTGTTTGCACAGCCTTGAGAAAGGCTTCCTTTGCCGCAAAAAATCCAGCCGCACTTTCTTCTGGGCGTGACTTGATTTCTAGGTATTCTCTTTCTTCTATAGAGTAAATATTCGCCATAAACCGTGGGCTTTGCATAGATTTTTTTATTCTTGCGACCTCTACAATATCCACACCATTTAGTATTTTCAACTGTACCACCTCACTTACTTTACTAAAGTATACACTATTTTTTGTATTAAGTAAATTCCAAAAACAAAGTGTGAACTTTTTTGTTTTTTTCTTGACTTTTCCTATCTATAAGATATACTTGTAATAAATAGTGAGATATCTAAGTATTTTATAAAGGGGTGAAAAAATGCAACCTAGTGAGCTTAATTTTGAACTGATGACACTGGCACATATGATGCTAAGAAAATTTAGTAAAAAAGTAGAAAAACTATATGGAGAAGAAATCTCTGGTATGGCTGCAAGAATAATATTGCATATTTCTTCCAAGAAAGAAAATGATGTGTTTCAGCGCGACCTTGAGGAGCATTTCAATGTGCGACCATCTACCATGTCCGCTAACCTCAACCAGCTAGAGAAAAAAGGCTTTATTAAGCGACAAGCAATGGAACATGATGCAAGACTGAAAAAAATAATCCTCACTGAGAAATCTATGCATATCCAAGAAATAGCAGAACAGATGAGACTGGAGATGCTAAAACAAACAGAATCTGTGCTATCACCAGAGGAAATACAGCAAATGCATAGGTTTATACAAAAACTAAAAAAAAGTTTTGAAGAATAGGGAGAACTAATATGCTAAAAATTATTAAACATCTTAATGGAAAAGAGTGGTTGTTAATTGTAGCTAGTGTTATCATAGTGATTTTTCAGGTTATACTGGACCTAACACTACCTGGCTATATGTCACAGATTACAACTCTAACACAAACACCTGGGAGTGAAATATCAGATATATTGGCTGCTGGTGGTATGATGCTACTATGTGCGCTAGGTAGCTTGACACTAGCTTTTAGTGTTGGCTTTTTGGCAGCTAGGCTATCCGCTGGGCTTTCCATGCGTCTACGCGAAAAAGTATATGATAAAGTAGAGTCTTTTTCTATGAAAGAGATAAACGGCTTTTCTACTTCTAGTCTTATAAACAGGACAACAAACGATATCACACAGATACAAATGATAATAGCTATGGGTCTGCAAGTGGCTGTTCGTGCACCTATAATGGCAGTACTTGCAATTACACGTATAGCGGGGAAGGGAACAGAGTGGACACTCGCAACCGCAGTGGCTGTTCTAGCTCTTTTTGCCATGATATCCGTTATCGTTATTGTTGCAGTGCCAAGGTTTAAGAAAATACAGGGTTTTACAGATAATATCAGCCGTGTTACCCGTGAAAACCTAACAGGCATACGTGTGGTACGTGCCTATAATGCAGAGCAGTATCAAAATGATAAGTTCGAAGAAATAAACCATGATATGACACGCAACTCATTGATATCTGGCCGTGCTATGATGATACTAAACCCAGGAATGGCACTGATATCAAATGGTCTTAACATTGCTATTTATGCTATTGGTGCTGTTATGATAAACGCAGCTATGATGGCTGATAAAATGGTAATATTCTCCGATATGGTAGTGTTTTTGAGCTATGCTATGCAGATAATAATGTCATTTATTATGCTAACAATGATACTAATGATTTACCCACGTGCACAAGTTTCTGCACTACGTGTTAGCGAAGTGCTAGAAACTGACCTCTCTATAAAAAGTGGCACAAAAACCCAGAGTGTTGCAAATATGCGCGGAAATGTTGAGTTTAGGAATGTTACTTTCAAATATACTGATAGTGCAGAGGCTGTGCTCGAGAACATTAACTTTAGTGCAAAACTAGGCGAAACAGTCGCTTTCATAGGCTCGGCTGGTAGTGGTAAATCTACACTGGTAAACCTACTATGTCGTTTTTATGATGTAACATCTGGCGAGATTATAATAGATGGTGTAAACATAAAAGACTATACCTCAGATGCACTAAATAGCAAAATCGGCTATGTGCCACAGCGTGCTGTGTTGTTTAAAGGAACAGTTGCCTCCAACGTAAACTATGGTGAAAGCTCAGAGTTTACTATTGATGATGATGCTGTTATGGAGGCTATAGATATCGCACAGGCAAAAGAGTTTGTAATGAAACTTGATAATAAAACACAGTCGCAGATATCACAAGGTGGTACAAACTTATCTGGTGGACAAAAACAACGTATCTCCATTGCACGTGCCATTGCCAGAAACCCAGAGATATTTATTTTTGATGACTCTTTCTCTGCACTTGACTATAAAACAGAGCGTGTTTTGCGTGGCAGGTTAAAAGAAAAGACAGCAAATTCCACTACATTTGTGGTTGCACAGCGTATAGGTACTATCAAAGATGTAGACAAAATAATAGTGCTTGACGAGGGTAAAATGGTAGGCATGGGCACACATGACGAGCTAATGGAAAACTGCGAAATTTATAGGCAAATCGCTTATTCACAGCTTGATAAGGAGGAATTGGCATGAGCAGAGAAGATATGAACAAACCACAAGCTGGTATGGGACGTGGTGCTGGCATGGGGCGTGGGCCGGGTGCTGGTGGCGTAGTAGAGAAACCAAAAGATTTTAGAGGCACATGGAAAAAGCTTATAGACTATAGCCCAGTAAAAAAATGGGTGTTTATAGTACCTATAGTACTCGCTCTTGTCGCAACTGCAACAACCCTAGTGGGACCAGTAGCGTTAGACCAAATAACTAACACTATCCTTGCTGGACTATCTACTGGTATAGATCTGGACTTTATTTTTACAATGACTGTCGTTCTTGCTATAGTGTATTTCATTGGTTTTGTTTCTGACTATTTCAAAGGTTTTATAATGAACGAAACCACTTTTAGAATAACTAAAAAACTAAGGAGTGATATATCTGCAAAGATAAATTTGCTACCACTAAGCTACTTTGACAGAACTACTGTGGGCGATACATTGTCACGTGTTACAAATGATATCGACACTATTGGTACTATGATGAATCAAAGTTTGGGTACACTTATTTCTTCGCTTATAATGCTTGTTGGTTCTCTTGTGATGATGCTTCTGACTAATATTCCACTTGCATTTACTGCTATATTAACTACTGCTGTTGGATTTTTGCTGATGATAGTTATTATGAAAAACTCACAAAAGTACTTCAAGCAGCTACAGCGCAATCTGGGTGATATCAATGGACATATAGAAGAAATCTACTCCGGCCACAATGTTGTTAAAATTTATGGTGCAGATAAAAACGCCAAAAAAGAGTTTGATACTATAAACAAAAGAATGCATAGTAGCGCATGGAAATCACAGTTTTTGTCTGGGCTTATGATGCCTATAATGATGTTTGTAGGTAACTTTAGCTATGCTGCTGTCTGTATTGTTGGTGCAACACTGGCGTATAATGGTAGCATTGAGTTTGGTACTATAGTAGCATTTATGGTATATGTACGTTTGTTCTCACGCCCACTTTCTCAGCTTGCACAGGTTGCTAATAGTATGCAGTCCACAGCGGCAGCGGCAGAACGTGTGTTCGATTTTATCGACCAACAGGAGCTTGCAAACGAAAGCCATAAAAAAGCTGAAATAAAAGAGATTAAAGGTGCTGTAGACTTTGAGAATGTGACATTCGGATATAATAAAGATAAGGTAATCATCAATAACTTTACTGCTGATGTAAAACCAGGACAAAAAGTAGCAATAGTCGGCCCTACTGGTGCTGGTAAAACAACAATAGTTAATCTGCTTATGCGCTTTTATGAGATTGACAAGGGGAAAATCAGCATTGATGGTGTACCTACCAGTGATATGACACGCGAAAAAGTGCACGACCTATTCTGTATGGTACTACAAGATACTTGGCTGTTTGAGGGAACAGTTAGAGATAACATTGTCTATGCAAAAGAAGGTGTAACAGACCAGCAAGTAAAAGATGCTTGTAAGGCTGTGGGTATACATCACTTTATAATGACACTACCAAAAGGCTATGACACTGTGCTTGATGATAAGAGTAGCTTATCTGCTGGACAGAAACAGCTTATCACCATAGCACGTGCTATGATAGAAAATGCACCTATGCTAATACTTGATGAGGCGACCAGCTCTGTTGACACACGTACAGAAGTACAGATACAAAAAGCAATGGATGCGCTAACTGTTGGCAGAACATCATTTGTTATTGCGCACAGGTTATCTACTATCAAAAATGCTGATGTGATTTTTGTTATGAAAGATGGTGATATTATAGAGCGTGGAAACCACAAAGAGCTACTAGTAGCTAATGGTTTTTATGCAAACCTATATAACAGCCAGTTTGAAACTGTATAGAACAGGGTAGGGGGCTACAGAAAAAATTTTTATAAAGGCTTTTCTTTTATATACTTTTGTGATATAATGCTAAAAGTAAGTATGCTGGGCAACAGCGGGAACAATACCGAAAGGTAGTTCGTGAGGAAAGTCCGAGCTTCACAGGGCAAGGGTAGCTGCTAACGGCAGCCGGAGGCGACTCTAGGGATAGTGCAACAGAGATATACCGCCGAGTAATCGGCAAGGGTGGAAAGGCGGGGTAAGAGCCCACCAGCTTTCAGGGAACTGAAAGGCTATGTAAACCCTACCCGGAGCAACACCGCAAAGGACTATTGGCGGCCCGTCAGGTCCGATTAGGTGGCTAAATCAGCAAGGCGACTTGTTGAGTAGATAGATTGTTGTCAATTACAGAACTCGGCTTATAGGTATACTTATTCGGCTGTATCGCTTTTTGTGGTACAGCCATTTTTATATATATGAGCATAGAAAGGGGACAAGTGTGGCTTTTTTAGAAACAGCGAATATCCCACATAGAGCAGTGAGCCTAGTTGCAGTTTCTGGTGAGGATAAAGCAATTTGTCAAAAACTTAACAATCTAGGCATTAATATAATAGAAGCACCAAGTGTGCAAACACTGCAAAAACCTGTATCATCACACGCTGATATGTTACTGCACCACATTGGTGGCAATAAGATTATTATAGCAAAAGAAACGCAAAGTTTATCAGATAGTTTAGCGAAATATGGCTTTGAAATTCAGGTAAACACTGATTTGTTAGGCGAAATATATCCAAATGATATTGCGCTAAATTTTGTGCAGATACAAAAGTATATCATTGGTCGCATAGCTAATATGTCAAAGACACTGTACAATATATACCAAAATAGTAACTATAAGCTTATAGATTGCAGGCAGGGTTATGCAAAATGCTCGACAGCCATTATAAATGAAAATGCTGTGATTACAGCTGACACGTCCATAGCAAAGATACTGCTAAAGCTTGGTATAGATGTATTATTAGTCCCAGGTGGTGGTATTAGGCTTGATGGATATGATACTGGATTTATTGGTGGTTGCTGTGGGCTGATAGACAAAAGCACAATTGCATTTACTGGTAGCTTAGAAAAATATTTTGCTGGAGATATGGTTCTAGAATTTTTATATAAGCACCAAACAAAAGCTATATACTTATCAGATACAGAGTTAGTAGATATTGGTGGAATTATTCCATTGAAACACTAATTTATAACTATTAGGAGATGCTTGAGATGTAAATTTTACGTTATTTTGAGCATCTTCATATTTACGCACGTTTTATTTCGCTAAATTAAAATTTAGCGAAATTAACGCAACCAAAATTAGTATATCAATAAAAAATTACATTTAACAAGCTATGATTACACTCTCATCTTATATATAGTAACATCAGTTTATGATGTTATAGAAAAAAGCAACCCCACTTTTTACAAAGCCGAGTTGCTCATAGTTATTCTAGCATTAATTGTTCTGATGTATCACGCACTAATAGCCCCGCAGATGGCAAAGCCTTTGCACGCATACGGTGCTCATTTT
>CAYJFF010000112.1:0-9193 GCA_964369345.1 uncultured Oscillospiraceae bacterium | reverse complement strand
CATGGCTTTTATTCTTATGCACCTGCTATCGCAGATGTGCGTATAAATAATCCTGCGGATTATTTATACAATGGGAGGATTTTTATGAATATAGAAATTTGCAAATTAATGCCAGAACTTGCGGAAGATTACGCTTGTTTTTTTGACGAAACTCCGCACAATGATGAATTCAAACGCAAATGTTATTGTGTGAGTTGGTGTACAGATGATGCCGACGGTGAGAGTTGGCCTGTTGATATTGTCGAAAGGCGAGCTACAGCAGTTGAACGTGCTAAAAACAAGCAAATCCAAGGATATTTAGCTTATCATAACAATAAAATAATTGGGTGGTGTAATGCTAATACAAAATCGAATTGTCAAAAAACTATTAATGATGTAATTGTTAAATATATGCATACTCCTATAAAAGATTGTAATAACGATGAAAAGATAAAATTTATATTCTGTTTCACAATCGCACCTGAATATCGAAGAAAAGGTGTTGCTACACAGTTGCTTGAGTATATTTGTAACGATGCTAAATCAGAGGGTTTTAATTTTATTGAGGTATTTACTAAAAAGGAGTTTTCAAATGATGGTTTTAGGGGCGTTTTCGAAATGTATGAAAAGTGTGGATTTTATATCTATGCTGAGCAAAACGGAAACGTGGTCATGCGTAAAGACTTAAAATAGAACAAGATAGAGATTATGAGCATAATCTACATAAAAGCAAACTGCCACTATCTTTTTTGATAGTGACAGTTTGCTTCTTTATTAAGTGATAATAATTACAGATTTACTATTTAGTTGCCACTATCCAGTGCTGTATCAGTAGGTACTTCACCTTTTAGCTCTGCCTTTGCCTTGCGTTTCTCTGCCCTGTTTTGCTTTTTAGTGTTTCTCTTGTCTGTGCCACGGCTAGAGATAATATAGAATGTAGGTAGCAAGATTAGTGTAAGCAGTGTAGACGCTACCAAGCCACCTATGATTATAACACCCATACCCTGCATAATCTCAGAGCCAGAGCCTATACCAAGCGCTGTAGGCACCATGGAAAGGATAGTTGTTAGCGTAGTCATAAGGATTGGGCGCATACGCAATTTACCAGCGGCAATTAGCGCATCTTCTGCACTCATAGTATCTCTAAAGTGGTTTGCAGTGTCAATAAACAAGATACCATTGTTGATAACTATACCAACAAGCATTAGCAGACCCATAAGCGATACCATACTCAAGCTAACGCCTGTGATAGCCAAAAATCCAAATGCGCCAATCAAGCTAAATGGTATACACATCATAACAATAAGGCTGAACTTAACGCTCTCGAACTGCATAGCCATTACCATGAATACTAGGAATACAGCGGCAGCTATAGCGCCAACCATTGCTGTAAACTCCTCTATCATAGACTCCATAGCCGCACCACCTGTTATGGATACGCTATCTGGTAAATCTAGCTGGTTTACTAGCGCTACAATCTCAGAGTTTGCCTGTGATGCCATGCCTGTTGCTGGCTGGCCGGATATTGTCGATAGGTACTGGTTGTTTAGTTTTGTGATAGACTGTGGTGCGTTGGAATATACCACCTCTACAAGCTCCATTACAGGTACTTGATGCCCTGTAACTGTGTTGTAGTACAGACCCTCAAGGTCGGAGAATGTCTGGTATCTATCCTCTGGGTACTCCACATATACATCTAGTGATGTTGCACCTGTTTGCAGTGTGGTAGCCATTTTTCCTTGCATAGCTTCGCTCACCAGTGATATTACCTGTACAGGTAACGCACCGTAGCTTGCAGCTTTTACAGGGTCAACCTGTATGGTAGCCTGTGGGTTACCGTCAGTTAGGTCGGAAGATGCGCTTAGTATTAGGTCGTGGTTTTCCATAACTTCTAGCACTTGCTTAGTCGCAATTTCTAGGTCGTCTAGGTTACTACTCTGTATATTAACATCGGCAGTACCACCACCAGAAATCATATCTGCCATATTGGAGGATGCAACGGACACTGTGTAGTCTATAGTATCTGCAAACTCTACACGCCACTGCTCCACAACATCATCCGTGCTCATAACACGGTCACCCTTTAGGTATACATTTAGTGTTATGCCAGAGCCACTACCAGTAACGCTATAGCGCTCTACATCTGGGTGTGCAGCCACTACTTCTTCCAGCCCACTTGCTATCTCGTCAACTTTATCCAGTTGCAGTCCTGCGCGTGTATCTGTGGTTATAGCAATAGTTCCCTGGTCAATAGCTGGTATTAGCTCCATTTTTATCACACCAAGCAGCGCAAACGAGCCTATTAGTAGCACTATAGATGTGAACACAACAAATACCCTGTGCTTAAATGTAAACCTTAGCACACGCTCGTATGGCTTGTTCATTCTCTCTAGCATTTTTGTGATAGGTAGGTTTTCTTTCTCTTTTGGTTTCATGCGTACAAACACAAGTGGTACAAGTGTCAACGCAGATATCAGAGATGCAAGTAGTGCAAAAATAATCGTATATCCTAGCTCTGCAAACAGCTCACCAGTCATGCCCTGCATAACAGCAAGTGGTAGGAAAACCACGACAGTTGTTATGGTAGATGCAACAATGGACGCTGTAACAGCTTTTGCACCAGCAATCGCCGCCTCTTTGTTGTCTTTATGCTCATTCTGGCTCCTAAAGCAGCTCTCGATAACAACAATGGAGTTATCAACTATCATACCAACAGCGATAACAAGACCGCCCAGCGATATAATATTGTATGTAAACCCTAGTTGTTGCATGATATATAGCGTACCCATAACGGATATAGGCATGGACGCACCAACGATGAACGCTGCTCTCCACTCGCCAAAGAAAAGGAATAGTACAAGCATGGATAAAACAATAGCAAGCAGTAGTGTCTGCGCTAGTGTGGTGATAGCATTAGTGATATCTGTACTTGTATCGCTAATAACAAATATCTCAACACCCAGACCCTCAGCATTTAGCCTGTTCACTGTGTTTACAACGTCTCTACACACATCAACTGTGCTGGCACTCTGCCTTTTTGTAATACTGATAGAAACTGTTTCCTCACCATTAAAACGGCTGATAGATGTTGCATCTTTCTCTGTTTCTGTAACATTTGCAACATCGCGCAGTGTAATAACGGCACCAGTCATTGTTGTTATAGGCATGGTAGCAAGCTCCTGTGCAGATGTATACTTGCTCTCACCACGTAGTATTAGCTGGGAGCTACCTTTCTCAATATTGCCCGCTGGCATACTGATATTGGCAACTTGTAGTTGCTGTGCTATAGTGCTAGTATCCAGCCCATATCGCACCATTTCTTCTTCTATAAGTTCAACACTTACGTATGCTTCCTGTCCGCCACTTACACTAACAGATGCCACACCACCCAGTTTCTCAAACTCTGGCACTATAGTATCGTTTGTGTAGTTAAATACATCTAGGTCACCTGTTTTCATTACAGCAAGTGTAATGGCAGGCATCATATCCAGTGACATTTCTATTATCATAGGCTCGGACGCTGTCTCTGGCATAAATGCACCGTACATATTCAGGTTTTTTTGTATGTCAGACGCAGCGCTATCCATATTGGTACCATACTCAAACATAACCTGTACCATGGACTGCCCCTCACTGGAAATTGATGTGATATCGTCAACACCTGGAACGATAGCAAGAGAAGCCTCTACTAGGGAAGTAACTTGTTCTTCTACTTCCTCGGGGCCTGCACCTGGGTAGCTTGTAATTACCATCATCATAGGCATTTCCATCTGTGGCAATAGCTCCAGCGGTGCATTGAATATTGCTTGAATACCGAAAACTGCGATAGCCAGAATTATAATAAATACAGAAACTGGCCGTCTCATACTTAATTTAGTAATATAATTCATTGTTCCTCCCCGTCAATCAAGACGCTATAATAACTTTAGCGCCGTCAACAAGGTTTGGGTGCCATGTAGTTATAACATTATCAGTTGCTAGAATGCCACCTGTGATTTCTATTTCCTCCGGTGTGCTTACACCTGTTTCTACATATGTTTGTACAGCTATGCCATCTACTTCGATATATACATAAGCTGCACCATCATCATAATAAACAGCATCCTGTGGTATTATCATGCCATTATCAACTTTTTCAGATGCTAGTGTAACTTTTGCTCTCTGGCCCACTGTTACTTCTTTACCTGCAAGGTCTACAGACACGCTAACAGGTATCAGGCCTGTTTGCATATTTGGTATGCCAGCGATTTCTATCACACTACCCTGTACAATGTCGCCATACAGCTCAACATCTACATTATCACCAACAGCTATGTTATTAGCAACAGTAGCAGAAACACCCATTTCTATAGTCATAGCATCGTCATTAACAATAACAAACGCCGCTGACTGTGGTGATGGATAGTTATTCACGCTTATATTAATTTGCTCTACAGTACCACTGATTGGCGCTTCCATTTGCACCATGTCTAGTTGCTTTTTCTGTGCCTCATATGCTTTTTCTGCACTTTGTAGTTGTAGCGCTACTAGACGCTCTAGCTCCGACCTACCATCTACAGCATATGTTTGGTATGCATCTTTTGCGTTTGTATAGCCGTCTCTTGCAAACTCAAGAGAGCCTTCTAGCTGTACCAGTGCAACCATTAGCGCTGGTAGACTGTTTTGCAGTTCTTCTACCTCTTGTGCTTTTTCTATGACAGACTGTGATGGTGTTGCATTACTAGCAGAAACAGGTGTTAGTACAAATTCACCATCTTCATCAAACGAAAGTACAAAACCTGCCTGTGCTATCTCCATAGTAAGTTCTGGTATAGCTTTTTGTGCATCAGCTATAGCATCTTCTGTATCCTCTATGTCATCTTGCATTGTTTCATAGCTTTCATGCGCTTTATCATAGCTGCTATCCAGCTGGTTCATTTGTTGCTCATAGCTAGAGCCCATTTGTTGGTCTACTTGTGCTTGTGCTAGCTCATATTGCAGACGTGCAATCTCCACTGCATCTTGTGCACTTTCATCGTTCTGTAGTGCAAGTATCTCACCTTCTTTTACTTCTTGCCCCAGTGTTACATAAATATCTGTAACCTCTGTCTGCGCCATTGCTATAACGCTAACTAGCTCTTTTGGCTCAAAAGTGCCCATATAAGATGTGAAAACCTCTAGCTCACCCGTGCGTGGGGTACTAGCTTTTACAGAAAAACCCTGGTCCTCTACTGTCGCTGTGCCATCTGGCATTGTCATAGTACCACAAGCGCTAACCATTAGTGCTACTAATGATAGTGCAGTGGCTTTGATAATTGATTTACCTAAAACCATACTTCCTCCAAAAATTCTTTTCATCGCTTTATTGTTTATTTTAACCACCCACAAAAATAATATTACTCTACTTTTTGTAGGGGATAATCGTCTAATTCATATTTATATTTGTAGCTTGACACAAAAATATAATGCAATAAATTGTACGCACAAAACAATACCTCCCCTAAAGAGGGGAGTTTATTGTGTTATTGAACAAAAATATGTATCAATTTTTATTTATCTGTTCCTTTAAAAAGCTCTGACAATGTTGTTGTTACGCCAGCCATAGACTGCATATCACTAGGGATAATTATCTTAGTAGCATTGCCGTTTGCAATTTTTTCCATGCTCTCAAAAGATTTAAGAGCCAGAATACGCTCGTTTGGTGCAGAAGCATTAAGCATCTCTATGGAGTCTGCAAGAGCTTTTTGTACTATCATGATAGCCTCAGCCTCACCCTGACCCTCACGAATCATTTTTTCTCTTTGTGCATCAGCACGCAAGATAGCAGCTTCTTTTTCTGCTTGTGCGTGTAGTATTTGTGACTCTTTGTTACCCTCTGCCACTAGGATTTTACTTGTTTTCTCACCCTCAGCACGTAGGATAGCTTCACGACGCTCACGCTCAGCTTTCATTTGTTTTTCCATGGCATCTTGTATCTCACGCGGTGGAACAATGTTTTTAATCTCCACACGGTTTACTTTTATGCCCCATTTGTCTGTGTCTATATCTAGCTGTGTTGTAATTTTGCTGTTGATGTTGTCACGAGAGCTAAGTGTTTGGTCTAGCTCCATGCCACCTATAATGCTACGTAGAGTAGTTGTTGTAAGACCCTCTATAGCACTTATTGGATGTTCAATGCCGTATGTATATAGTTTTGCATCTGTTATATTATAAAAAACGATGGAATCTACATGGATAGTAACATTATCTTTTGTTATAACAGGTTGTGGTGGGAAATCTAGCACTTGCTCTTTTATGGAAATTTTCTTTGCTACTTTATCAAAAATAGGGATTTTGAAATGTATACCATTGCTCCATGTTGTGTGGTAAGAGCCTAGTCGCTGTACTATGTATACTTTTGCCTGTGGCACAACATGCACGTTGCATACTATCAAGATTATAATGATTGCTAAAAAGAAAATAATAAATGGCAACATAAAACTTTCTCCTCTTTATTCTTTAACTACCCTTCCACGGGTACAACTACCACGGTAACGCCTTTTATTTCAAGGATTTTTACCTGCACACCGCTAGATATGCTCTGGTGTGTGGCACTCGTAGCTTTCCAAGAGAGCCCGTTTACAAAAACACGACCCCCACCTGTAATGGCGTCAATGTCCTGGTCTACTCTGCCCACCATTCCAATGATAGAGTCTGCATTTGTGGGCACTTTTCTTATACCCAAGCATGCAATAGCAAACTTTCGCATAAAAATAAGTGACACAAGCGATACCACCATAAATACAATTAGCTGTGCAGTCACGGATGGTATAAAGAGCGAAACGATACCTGCAACTAACGAGCCTACAGCAAACCAAACCGAGTATAGCTGTACACTAGCTGCTTCTAAGATGATGAAAAAAGCCATTGCAGCAAGCCAAATAAGTGCGACTATGTAGTTCATATAGAAATCTCCTTTCAGCCGAAGCCCCCAAAATAGGTGAAAACACCTTTGTATACCAGTCATGACTAAAGTTGTATGACTGATATACTTAGAATACAATATATTATATTAAAAAAATCAATTATTTTGTAAAAAATTTATAAACACTATCAAACTTTGTCTTTTGCTATAGCAAAGTCTTCGCCAATCTCTACCAACAGCTCCTGCTTTTTATCCCATAGGTTTTGTGACAAATCTACATAATAGCTGTGTGGGTACTCAAAACGTTTGCTCTCGTCCCATAGTGTGTCTAGCTGTGCAGCACAGAACTCACGCAGTTCCTCTATATTTGGGCAGTCATACACTAGCTTGCCCTTGCTGAAAATCTGGTGTTGTAGTTTCTCTGCACGGAAATTTTCCACACGTTTTCTTTTCCATATAGCATCTGGGTCAAAGATTGTCAGTGCCTTACTATCGTCCACAACTTCGTCACGCATAGTTAAGTAGTCCGCAATCGCCTTGCCATTTTCTTTGCTATATAGTCGGTACAAGTCCTTAAAGCATGGCACTGTTATCTTAGTTATAGACTCACTTATTTTAATCTTGGGCTGTAGCTTACCGTCTTTGCCCTCTACCGCCACTATCTTGTACACACCACCAAAAACTGGCTCACTCTTGCTAGTGATTAGGCTTTCGCCAACACCAAACATATCAATTTGTGCGCCCTGTCGCAATAGGTCACGCACTATATGCTCGTCCAGTGAGTTGCTAGCCATTATCTGCACATCGCTATAGCCCGCCTCGTCCAGCATCGCACGTGCCTTTTTAGATAGATATGCAAGGTCACCACTATCTATTCTAATAGCTTTTGGACGGTGCCCCATAGGCGCTAGTACTTCATTAAACACACGTATAGCATTTGGGATACCAGATTTTTTTACATTGTATGTGTCTACAAGTAGCGAGCAGTTATCTGGGTATGTTAGTGCATACGCCTTAAACGCCTCGTACTCACTATCAAACACTTGTATCCAGCTGTGTGCCATTGTTCCTAGTGCAGGTATTTTAAACTCACTATCTGCAATAGTACACGCTGTGCCATGGCAACCAGCAATATACGCTGCACGCGCACCCAGCACAGCTGCATCATAGCTCTGTGCACGGCGAGAGCCAAACTCAACCACTGTGCGCCCCTCTGCCGCCCTTACAATCCTGTTAGCTTTTGTGGCTATCAGTGTTTGATAATTGATAGAAAGAAGTATCATAGTTTCCACTAACTGTGCCTGTAGCAGTGGGCCTTTTACAGTAACAATAGGCTCGTTTGGGAACACTGGTGTACCCTCTCTCACACTCCATATATCACAAGTAAACTCAAAGCTTGCTAGATATTGTAAAAAATCCTCACAGAACACTTTTTTGCTACGGAAATATTCAACATCTTCTTGTGAAAAAGAAAGGTTGTTTAGGTAGTCTATAAGCTGTTCTAGCCCTGCAAAAATTGCAAAACCACCACCATCAGGTATCTTGCGGAAGAACATATCAAAGACTACTTCTTTTTCAGCTAGACCATTTTTCAGGTATCCATTAGCCATTGTAAACTCATAAAAATCTGCAAGCATTGTTAAATTGCGAGAAAGATAGGTATTGGACATAGTAACTCCGTTCTGCCGTCTCTCACGGCTGTGTTAGTCTTTTTGGTATCAAAAAATACCTAGAAATTTACCATCACTTATAGTTAAGTTTGCATCTGATGGCAGTACGCTTATCAATGTATTTGTTTCTAGGCTATAGTTGTATATCACTGCTATACATTTATATTCGCCAGCATCTAGCTCCACAGATAACGCATCGTCTACTATATGCTCATTGGGCTTTAGTTGTGGAGAAACATATATCTCCTGCCCTGTTTCTTCTATATAGTAACGCACTTGCATTATACACATATTGCCTGGGTTATTCTCTATTTTCACATTTGCAATGCCGTCGTCTGTCACAACATCGTGGTTTAGTAGTGTAAGCACTATAGTGGGGTCTGTGTTAATAGTAGCATCTTCAAAACCTGGTAGTCTACCTTGCAACACATTCTCCGTGCTCACTTGCTTCAGTGATACATTCTGTGGCACAACAAATCCAGAATCTGTGACTATTGGCGGTGAACTCTCGCTGCTGGAGCTTGGGTTTTCTGGTACGCTTGATGATGAGCTCTCACTGCTGGAGCTTGAGCTTTCTGGTACGCTTGATGATGAGCTCTCACTGCTGGAGCTTGAGCTTTCTGGTACGCTTGATGATGAGCTCTCACTGCTGGAGCTTGAG
>CAYJFF010000111.1:5607-9222 GCA_964369345.1 uncultured Oscillospiraceae bacterium | reverse complement strand
CCCTTCATAATCAAAAAGGAGAAAAACAATGATAAAGATTTTACCTATCGCCCCAGTGCTTATTTCTGACTTCTGCGAGAAATATTCACTAGATACAGGCGAGAATTATATTGGATATGTAGCTACTGATAAAAATGGATTTTTGGGTGACTGCATCGCAAAACACATAGATGATACTTGTGAAATATGTGCGATGAGTTGTAACGATAGCAATATTGCAGATGGCATACTACGTGCACTACTATTTCCACTATACGATAGCGGTGTAAAGTATTATGCCTTTACACAAATACCTGCTTGTGGCCTACCAAATAATTACCAAACTACTGGTAAAGGCGACCTCGAACAACTTTTTACCCATAACTGTACAAACTGTGGTGGCTGTGGTAAACGCTGAAAGGATATGTGAAATGCAAAACAAAAAACCACTATCTATATATGTGCATATCCCCTTTTGTAAGAGCAAATGTGGCTATTGCAACTTTTATTCTACAACCAGCATCCACCTAATAGACAGCTACATCGCCAAACTTAAAACAGCAATAAAATCAGCCTCTCTGGATAACAGAGAGGCTGTAAGTATATACTTCGGTGGTGGAACACCATCTTTATTAGGCGAGGGTCTTGTAGAGGTACTGGACTGTCTCCGTGAACATATATCAATTAGCACAGATATAGAAATAACACTAGAAGCAAACCCCACTACGGTATCACGCGAGCTTCTCACCCAGTTGCGTAGTAGTGGGTTTAACCGCATATCTTTTGGTATGCAGTCCGACAACGACACCACCCTAGCCCAAATGGGCAGGACACATAATGCACATGAGGGTCTAAAGTCAATTGAGCTTGCACGCAGTGCTGGTTTTGAGAACATCTCAATAGATGTGATGCTTGGCACCCCACACCAGACCATTAGCGATGCTGTTAGTTTCTGCGAAAGACTTGCAGCTCTGGGAGTGCCACATATATCTGCCTATCTCCTGAAAATCGAGGAGGGTACGCCATTTGCCAGCAGTGGAATTGCCGATACCTGCCCTGATAGCGACTATTCTGCTGACATATACACCGCAGTTGCCGAAAAGCTAGTGGAGCTTGGCTATTGCCACTATGAGATTAGTAATTTTGCAAAACACGGCTACGAGAGCTACCACAACAGCAGATACTGGACACTGGGTGACTATCTAGGCATTGGGTGTTCTGCGTACTCATGTTTGGATAATAAACGTTTCCACTTCCCTAGCGACCTTGTGCAGTTTATAGAAACTGATGATGTTTGGTCGCTTATAGAGCAAGACGGCGCTGGTGGCGATGTGGACGAATACTTGATGTTATCACTACGCCTATCTTCTGGTATAAATCTGCCATACTTGCGTGAGCACTATGACTATGACACACAAAAGCTAGAGCAACGTGCGATAACGCTTGCCGATAAGGGGCTATTGCGTGTGTCTGAAAATACTATTTCTATGACAACACAGGGCTTTTTGCTTTTTAACTCCGTGTTACTATTCCTACAAGGTGACTAGAGCATGGATATCTCTATATTTTTGTACCTAGAATAACGTGTGAACATCTGTCGCAAACCTATTCTGCCTGTGTTTAGCTCGCCACCGTCAGATAATTCCCAGCTACACAATTTTTCTCTGGTAGGGTTCTTTACATGAAAAAACATCATATTGCCTTTTTTTATAAACGTTAGCTGGTGTGGTACCATAGGTGCAAAGAAGTCATCTGGGTCATAATCCGGTGCCATTTCTGTACCCTGTAGTGCACAGCAACGGTAGCGCCTAGCGCGGATATATCTTGTTTCTATATCCATACCAAAAGCTGCGTATGATATATGATATGAATTCATATGGTTAAAATAAGTATGCATGGACGGAACTTCTCTCAGGTGAGCCCACTCGCTTATATCTTCTGTGTACGGTGCTTCTCCGCTACCTCTCGCCATAAGATATATAATATTAACGCACTTTTCTGCATTATCCAGCCTTGTAAACTCATAGCTGATTTTTATATCACCGCTAAACTCTTCTTTTGTCCACAGCACTGTGTGGTCTGGGTCGTGCAATAATCTAGCACCTGCATATATTTCCATACCGTGTTCTTTGTGGTTATATACACGGCTGTTTTTACCATCAAGTGTCCATAGCTCTTGCCAGTCATTCTTGCCACTATCTCGCAATACAGGTTTCCAGTCTTGGTTTAATATGCTTTCAAACAATTTGTTATTTTCCATAATTACCACCCCATTACAATATTTGTATAGCTACGTGCAAAACGAAAAAGTTAAAATTTACAGCCACAATGCATGAGTGTTACCCCCATCATTACTTTATCTATATATTGTAACTTTTAAAAATTTAATGTTTTGCACTTACCTATATTTGTATTACATTCTATCATATAAATATCGTATAATCAATATTCTGTTAACCTAATACTCACCCTTTTTGCTCACATTCTTGGGTGAAAAATGTATTATTCATGCATATAAAACACTGTGCATTTTCGACAAAAAATTAACAAAAACCTGTCGTTTATACACTATGCTTAATATGCCACGCTTATTATGTACAAAACGCCAATTCTACTTTCGCAATAAGCAAAAAAACTGTTAATATCTAGTTTTTCACCTTGACACCATCTTTCTTTTTTTAGTATAATACATTAAGAATTGTGCAGAAACATATTTTGTTTCTTAAACTTTACAAGGCACACTTTTATAAATTTTATTTTGAGGAGAACCACAATGGATATTCGTTATAGCGCAAACCAAAGAGATTTTAAAAGATACACTACAGAGGAAACAAGAAATGAGTTCCTAATCCAGAACCTATATGTTGCAAACGAAGTTGTTTCTGTTTATTCACATGTAGACCGCATGGTAACTCTAGGCTGTATGCCAACTGATAAAACAGTAAATATCGAGCAGGGTATGGACTGTTGGGCAAACTTTGGTACGACATTTTTCCTAGAGCGCAGAGAGCTTGGTATATTCAACCTTGGTTGTCCTGGTACTATAACAGTTGATGGCGTAGAGTATGCACTAAACAACAAAGACTGCCTATATGTAACAAAAGGCGCAAAAGAGATAGTTTTTGCAAGTAATGATGCAGCTAATCCTGCTAAGTTTTATATGGTTTCTGCACCTGCGCACACAAGCTACGAGAACAAACTGCTAACTATTGCAGACGCAGCTAAAAAGCCACTTGGTGCTTCTGAAACTGCTAACAAACGTGTTATCAACCAGTTTATACACCCTGATGTACTAAAAACTTGCCAGCTATCCATGGGTCTTACTCAGCTAGATGATGGCAATGTTTGGAACACAATGCCTGCACATACACACGAGAGAAGAATGGAAATATACACATATTTCGATATCCCAGACGAGCACGTTGTTTTCCACCTAATGGGTGAGGGCACAGAAACACGCCACATTGTTATGAAAAATGAAGAAGCAGTTATCAGCCCATCTTGGAGCATACACAGTGGCTGTGGTACAACAAGCTATAGCTTTATCTGGGCTATGGGTGGCGAGAACCTTGCGTTTGATGACATGGATACAATACCATCTAACCAGCTTAAATAATAACTATAAATTCACATTGC
>CAYJFF010000111.1:2784-5507 GCA_964369345.1 uncultured Oscillospiraceae bacterium | reverse complement strand
ACCCCAGCGGTCGATAGCAGTAAAATCGGTACTGTGGACGAGCTTGCTACATATACGGATTGGCTAACTAGCCTAAATGGCTCCGATATAACAGCGCTCTATGCTTTCATCTACCCTACCCACAACCAAAACTCTGTAGAGATGAGTATGGAGGACAGCCTTGCAGTGTTCGAGAACATGAAAAACCTTGTTCCTACTACATTTCACGCAGATGATAACCCAAACCCCACAACTGGTGGTGCTTGGAACATCTTTGTGCATACAGATGACGGTATAGTAAACATTGCATACAGTGGTGGTTTTTTATCGGTGCATATGGACGGACAGGAAAACATCTGGATTTTTAATGCCGAAGAAAACCCAGAATTAGCAGGTTATGCAGATGTAATAAAAACATTGCTTGCTAATGCTACAAACACCATTGCGACAGAAATACAGCTAACATACAAGGGTAACAATGTAGATGCTTTTTATGCCATAGACACGCAAAATCTTGTAATGGCAGAGGCGTATAGCCAAAGTATTTTATCCCAGCTAGAAACTTTTACTCTGGATACAGATGTTACAAACAACTATGGCTACCTGATATTTGTAAATGGTGAGAAAGAGTATATTTATCTCAGTGATAATGATGATGACGTTGCACTCACCAAGAGTAGTTTGGCAAGTATTATCAATTCCCCACTGCACCCAAGCTGGCTGATACATATGACACCACAAAGGATAGTCAGTGCTACTATAAATGAGGGCAGTGGCAACCCTGTAACAATCACTGATACTGATACACTGATTTATTTATCCAGTTTTCTAAAAGGGAATGTTATAGTAAACGCACAGACACGAATAATTGATGGCTATGCAAACCCCGACGCACCAGCAAGCGCTTATGATTTAAGGCTTGAGTTCGATAGTGGAGTTTATTACCAGATATATGGCGATGCTAGTACTGATAGCTTTTCGCTATACACTAGCGACCTTGACAAATCTGTGTACTATACTTTTGCTGAGGGTGTTGCACCAGTTTTTATCGATTATATAAACAGTATAAAATAAATAATAAATTATAACTAAGTGGTAACACCACAGAATGGAGCACAAAATGAATATTTTTAGCCTAGAAGGTAAAGTAGCACTAGTAACAGGTGCAAGCTACGGTATCGGTTTTTCTATCGCAACTTCATACGCAAAAGCAGGCGCAACTGTTGTATTTAATGACATCAACCAGGATCTTGTAGACAAAGGCATCGCAGCTTACAAAGAGCTAGGTATCACAGCACATGGTTATGTGTTTGATGTAACAGATGAGGACGCTGTAAATGCTGGTATAGAGAAAATCGCTACAGAAGTTGGTGAGATTGATATTCTTGTAAACAATGCTGGTATCATCATGAGAAAACCAATGTGTGATATGACAGCTGCTGAGTTTAGAAAAGTTATAGATATCGACCTTAACGGACCATTCATTATGGCAAAAGCTGTTCTACCAAGCATGATGAAGAAAAATGCTGGTAAAATCATCAATGTTTGCTCTATGATGAGTGAGCTAGGACGTGAGACAGTTGCTGCATATGCAGCTGCTAAAGGTGGACTAAAAATGCTAACTAAAAACATCGCATCTGAGTTTGGTGAGTACAACATTCAGTGTAATGGTATTGGCCCTGGCTACATAGCTACACCACAAACAGCACCACTTAGAGAAATCCAGCCTGACGGCTCTCGTCACCCATTCGATACTTTCATTATTGCAAAAACACCTGCTGCACGTTGGGGCGAGCCAACAGACCTAGAAGGACCAGCTGTGTTCCTTGCATCTAATGCGTCCGACTTTGTAAACGGACATATCCTGTATGTAGATGGCGGTATCCTAGCATATATTGGCAAACAACCATAATTATATAATAACAATTAGGGGTAGTGCTTGCAGTTTGTGGGCAGATACCCCTTTTTTAAAAAAAAGGAGTATTTCTGATGAGACTTAAAGTAAACAACAAGGGTAAAACACTTAGTGTCAGCCATCAATGTGGCGATGGTATTTGCCTTGTGCACACAGCTGAATACCAAGAAGATGATGTTATAGTAATGGAAGTTGGTGCAGACTATGGCCTATACTGGGTGCGTCTGGACGAAACAATGCCAGAAACTCTAGTGTATATACAGCCTAATGAGCTATGCGCATTTATGCGTTTCCCAGTGCCAATGGGTAACCAAAGAGTTTGCTATAGCCCAAAAGCTTTTGTTGGCTCTTGCCATGTTATCACAGCACGCAAAGCAGATGATGCTGACGCTACAAAATGGCGTAACCTTGCACTTAATCCGCTTGATTGCCACAAGGCAGAGGGCTATTTCCCACATGCAACTGCTAATGTAGAAACAAGGAACGAAGCTGTGTTTGCTGCTCGTAATGCTATTGATGGTGTGCATGAAAATCTATCTCATGGTGTGTATCCATATAGCTCATGGGGTATTAACCGTGACCCAAATGCTGCTATTACTATAGATTTTGGTAGAGAAGTAGAGGTGGATGCTGTTCGCATAACACTGCGTGCAGATTTCCCACATGACAACTGGTGGACACAGGGTGATGTGCAGTTCTCCGACGGAACAAGCACAACACTTAATTTCACTAAGTCCACTCTACCACAGGAGTTTAAGTTTGATAAAAAAGTGGTTACCAGTGTGGTATTTACCAACCTGATAAAATCCGAAGAAGAGTCCCCATTCCC
>CAYJFF010000111.1:0-2684 GCA_964369345.1 uncultured Oscillospiraceae bacterium | reverse complement strand
CACCAAAAGATTAAACCCAAGGCGTATACCTCGCAGTGAGCAAGGTGTGTGCCTTGGGTTTTTGTATAATTTGTTTTTAATTTAATGGCAGAACTATATTATTGCTTGCTAAATTATATAATAGAACAAGACCTAAAATAACCATGGCGATAGCTGATATTTTTATAAGTACACTAGCTATAGGATAGTTTTTCACTTTAGTAGCCTTAATAAAAAGTAGCACGCCCACTATCAAAAACAATGGTGGAAAGATAAAAAACATATTAACCTCCAAATATACGAACTATATACTCATTATACTACATATATTTTTTTCTTGCAAGTTTATTTAGTGTGAGCACGCGCAAGATGCCTTTTCTCTATTTCTTGAAAAGAACTGCTTAGCAAGGCTACGTATTATAAGTACAGCAAACACAACTGCAACCACCGTCATATAGAGTGGCATTTCGTGTGCGTGTGCATCTTCTATTATCTTTGTTATACCTGTGTAGTTAAAGAGCTCTATAATATAATCAAAAATTAGCCCAAACACTATAGCACAAAAAGCAACAGATGCAAGGTATATTGCTAACACTTTCTTACCCAGCGATTTTAGCAGTATAGTCAATGACGCAATGTTTGTAACTGGGCCAGCGAACAAAAATACAAATGCTGCACCAGGTGATACACCCTTTATCATCAGTGATAGCGCAATAGGGATTGACGCCGTAGAGCAAATATACATGGGGATACCAATGACCAGCATTAGTATCATACTCATTAGTGGGTTAGTAAATGTCGCAAGCCACGCCTCTGGGATAAGTGTGCTGATAAGTGCCGCAACCAAAAGTCCGATAACAAAATGCAGTGCTATTTCATCCAAGAACTCACCAAATGCATATGTAAATACTGTAGCCAGCTTTTTTAGGAATGGAGTTTTTTCTGTAGTATCCCCTACCCCACTATTCCCACAACAGCTAGTATTACTCACCTCGTGAGAGCAACCACAGCTAGTGGTAATGTCTTCTGCGTGCTCACAACTACAGCTTGTGACTACTTCTTCTGTATGCCCACAACAGCTACTCTGTGTTTCTTCACCTCCACAGCCACAGCTTGTTTTTGCAGTAGAATAGTCAATATCGTCCTTTCCACTGAATATATTTGTCATAATGCCTGCAAATATACCAGATATGAACGCTGCTACTGCACGGTAAACTGCAAATAGAGGTCCCATTAAGCCATATGTAGCAATAATGCTATCCACACCTGTTTGCGGTGTAGATGTCAGAAAACTAACTACCGCACCCTTGGATGCACCACTCTTGCCTAGATATAGCGCAGTGGGCACAACACCACAGGAGCAAAGCGGTAATGGCACACCGACAACAGATGCTTTTACCACAGATGCTGTGTTCTTTTTGCCGACTTGCTTGAGCACTGTGTCTTTATCTACAAAAGCGTGTAAAATACCTGTAAACAGCAAGCCAATTACTATGTAAAAAGACATATCCACAAATAAATCCCATAAATTACTCAAAAACTCCATTTATTAACCCTCCAAATGACTAATGTGACTAAGCCCAATATTCAAAATGTCCTGTATATGCTTATCGTTCAGACTGTAATAAATATTGTTTTTCTCTTTTCTAGATTTTACTAATTTATTCAGTTTTAGTAGCTTTAATTGGTTTGATACTCTAGGTTGCGATACATCTAGTAGTACTGCTAAGTTCTGTACACATATCTCGCTATGTAGCATTGCTAGTAATATTTTTATGCGAATAGGCTCACTGAATGCCTTGAACAAAAATGATAAATTCTCTGTTACCTCGTCATCTTCTATTAGTTTTTTTACATTTTCTGGTGTTTTACAACATAGTTTCATATTGTTGCCTCCTTTATATAGCTATATCATTATGTCATGATGTAGTTATATTACACCTTTTTCCACAATTTGTCAAGCCAAAAAACTACAACCTTTTACAGCTGTAGCTTTTTTTGTAGTACTATCCTATGTACATAGCATTAAAATAGCATTTTTATCCCCAAACCAATGAGCACAATGCCCCCTATCAGCTCTGCCTTTGCATTTACCTTGTCACCTATATAGATACCTATATTTACAAAAACAAAGCACATAGCAAACGTAACAACAGCTATAAGCAGTGATGCATTTATTACATCTGCAAATGTCATTCCACTAAACGCAAATCCCACGCTTAGTGCATCTATACTCGTTGCTATTCCCTGTGTGATAAGCAGCTTAGTAGTAAAAACATTCTGCTTGTCTTGCTTGTCTGGACAGACTTTTTCTTTGCTCTCATTGTATACCTCCAGTAGCATTTTTCCACCTATGAAGCACAGCAAAATAAATGCAATGATGTGGTTGTACTGGTATATAGCACTTGGTAGCAAAGATGCCCCCAAAAAGCCTATAACAGGCATGATAAACTGGAACAGTGCAAAAGTAGTAGCGATTTTTATTATCCCACTTATTTTAGGCCGATAAGCTAACCCATTGCTAGTAGAAACACAGCTTGCATCAGTAGCAAGACCTGCACCCAATAATGTTACTTCTAAAAAACTCATTTAACTCCCCTATTACATTCAGTTATGTACTTATGACTTCCTCTATCGTGAATATATATAATAATATAGTTGTGCCTATTTGTCAATCATTATACTTACTATCCCGCTAAGACAAG
>CAYJFF010000110.1:0-9349 GCA_964369345.1 uncultured Oscillospiraceae bacterium | reverse complement strand
TCACGACAAGTAACCAAGCGTGATTTAGGGAGGCTCTCGCCCCCTAAAGACCCCCGTTGTACGCTCCACTGTTTGGTAGCTCGCGTCTACTTGGCACTACCAATAGCAATTTTTGCTTTTTCACGTACTAACTTTCCACAGAATTGTGGAGCTACTGTTAGTTTCTTCGCTGTTGTGTTGGGGTGGCAGTTGGTACGTATACAGATTATTTATATAATGAATGGAGAAAAATAATGAAAGAAATACAATCTAATAAAGAAGCTTGGAGTAAAATATCAGAAGAGCACTACAATAATTTCAAATCAGAATTTTTAAATGGCAACCCACAATTAAATGCATATATACAAAATGAAGTTGGTGATATAACAGGTAAAAAAGTATTGCATTTGCAATGCAACACCGGTGCTGATAGTCTTGTTTTAGCAAGAACTGCTGAAAGTGTAACGGGGGTTGATTTAGTTCCAGAAAATGTTTATTTTGCAAAAAAAATGGCTACTGAATTGGGGGTTACTAACACAAGTTTCATTGAATCTGATTTAATGAAATTATCGGAAATCCATGATGAAAAATATGATGTTATTTTTACATCGGAAGGTGTGTTGGGTTGGCTTCCCGACTTGAATATTTGGGCAAGAACAATACGTAAATTATTAAACGAAGACGGATATTTATATGTATTTGATACACACCCATTTTCCTTTACTTTTGATGAAAGTAAACTCAGCAAAGATATATATGAAATAAAATATCCATATTTTTCAACGGCTCCTGATATTGATAATACCATTGGTGGATATGCCAGTGAAATCAAAGATGGCGTAGAAACTTATTTTTGGAATCACACAGTATCGGATATTATTAACTCGCTTATTAAAGCAGGTCTTCACATAGAGTTTTTTAATGAATACTCAGAAAATTTCTTTGATATTGGAGGTATGCAAAACTCACCTAAACAAGGCTTGTTTGAATATAAGCATAATGTAGATAAATATCCTATGTCTTTTAGTTTAAAAGCAACTATTTACCCAAGAAAATGAGCATAATACAAAGTACAGCCCACCGTTGTGATGATTATAATTTTTTACAAACTACCCAAAGGTGGAGTGCCTGTCGGGGCTTCCCGACCCTAAAGGTGGAGTGCCCGCGGCGGCTCGCCGTGCTTTTTATTTTAGTGTCTTTACCATAAACGTAAAATATGCTATGTGAAACAGCCATACAAAAGATAGCACTATCTGTCCCACTGCTACCTCGTTCATCATGAAAAAACCAATAGCCATCAGTATGGTGACGGTGAGCATTACTTTTATTTTTGTTGCAACAGTCATTCCCTGCCCTTTTACATAGCTTTCCAGATTATTCTTGTATAGCTTTGTGTTTTTAAACCAGTTATCAAGCTTTTCGCTGCTCCTACCAAAGCCAAACGCTGCCAGCAGGAGAAATGGGAAAGCAGGTAGCAAAGGTACAACCGCACCAACTGCACCCAGTGCCAAACCTATACAACCGATAGATAGATATACCATTTTCTTTATTTTCATACTTGTTTCTTTTGCTCCTTTTTTGTTGCTATTATGTGTTTTAGTGCGATTATAGGGTGATACAAAATCATTCTAGGCCCAGAAAATCTCATTACCCTGCGGATTTTCTCTCTCATATCTGGCTTGTAGCAATGCACCTTGCAGTTAGAGCAGAACGTCTTTGTCTCTTGGAATGGACATTTGTCAGCTCTTAAGTTTGCGTAGTCCAGTAGCTCACCACAGCTTGTGCATAGCTCCGTATTGCTATGGTTTTTCTTGCAGTATATTTCAATCATCAGCTTTACAATCTGCTTTTCTTTTTCCACCTTTTGCATTAGCTCTGCCTCGCTGTTTCCATATTTATCACTTCGTCAGCAATCTTCATAGAAGATTTTCTGTGTGATACTAGCACCACTGTTTTTCCTGTATTCTCTTTTAGTGATTTCAGTATTACCGCCTCATTAAGACTATCTAGGTTGCTTGTAGGCTCGTCTAGTAATATTAAGTCTGCGTCGTGTAAAAACGCTCGTGCAATGCCTATCCTCTGCTTTTCACCGCCAGATATTGTGTCACCTAGCTCGCCCACTTCTGTATCATAGCCTTGTGGTAGGCTCTCTATAAATTCATGCAGGGACGCCTTTTTTGTGGCATTTATTACGTCCTCTCTGGTAGCGTTTATGTTTGCAATTTTTATATTATTCTCTATAGTATCATGGAATATATGGGTTTCCTGTGTTACAAAACTCTCATTATCTCTTAGGCTCTGGGTGTTTATCTCCTTGATATTCTCACCAGAAATAAGCACCTCACCATTTTGCACATCATAGAAACGCATAAGCAGTTTTAGTGTAGATGACTTGCCACAGCCAGATTTTCCACCGATACCCAATATTTTGTTTTTTCCTATTTTTAGCGAGAAATCTGTCAGTATATCCTCTTTGCCGTATGAGAATGTCACATTCCTTAGCTCGCCACTTTCAAAATTTACGTCTATTCCATTTGTCACACTCTCTACCACTGGGGTGTCGTCCAGTATATCCAGCACCCTGTTCCCGCTTGCTATTGTTTGGGCAAGCCCCGCTCCCAAGTTTGCAGTGGACGTAACAGCACCAAAGGAGGAAATCAGTGCTATTGTGGGGATTATCACACCAGATAAGCTAACGAAATTCTGGCTGTATAGATAGCTGGATACAAGCAACATTATCATGGAGAAAACAAGAATTACAAGGCTTGTAGCGCTGTACGTTTTGCCAATATAGCTCTTTATACGTTTGTTGGAGCTTTCCATTTGCTCGGAAAGTTTTTCCACCTCTGCCCTTCTCTCAGCTTTGTAGTTGTACTGCAATATCTCCCTCATACCTCTTAGGCTATCAAGAAAATATGTGTTTAAGTTTCCCACTCTCTCCCTGTGGTTCTCGCCACTGTTTTTGCTCTTTCGTGATATTATTATAGGCAGTGCAACACCAATACTTAGATGTGCGAGTAACGCTATAACGCCTAGCAATATATTAAAACTAGCAATAAAAACAACCATTATAGTGGAAGTAATGACTGCTATGCAAATGGGCGAAACTGTGTGCGCATAAAACACTTCTAGTAGCTCTATATCCGAGGTTATAATAGAAACAAGGTTACCCTTGTCTTTTCCGTCTAGCTTTGCTGGTGCTAGCCTACGTAGTGCAGTAAATACTTTATCTCTTATTAGTGCTAGTAGCTTAAAAGCAATGTAGTGGTTGCAGTACTGCTCTATGTAGTGCAGAACGCCCCTCATAACAGCTATCACTGCTATTATAGCTATAAAGCTTGCAAGACCTGTGCCACCATTCTCTAGTACATCTAGGAAAGCAAACCCACCGAATACAGTTATTAGTGATGCGCAAAAGTAGCCAGCACAGCCCATAATTACAGCTATTAGCATAACAAGTGCAAGTGGTTTTACAAGTCCGATTAACCTTAGCATTACTGCAAATGCAGAACGTTTTTTCATCACTCACCCACCCCCATATTCTCTAGCTTTTGCTGAGTGTTCCACAGCTCATAATAATGGCTGTTTGCAGAAATTAGCTCGATATGCTTGCCTCTTTCCAGTATATTTCCATCTTTTAGCAGATATATCATATCCGAGCTCACCACATTTGCCAGCCTGTGTGAGATTAGAATAACAGTCTTGCTACGTGCTAGGTCCTTGATAACTTGCATAATATCGTTTTCGCTCTCAACATCAATATTGCTAGTCGCCTCATCAAAAATATAGATGTCGCTATCATGTAGTAGTGCCCTTGCTATAGCCAGTCTTTGGCACTGCCCACCGGATAAATTGCTACCTTTTTCTAGCAGTGATGTGTCCAGACCTTTTTCTGCACGCAAAAACTGTGATAAATTCACTTTTTCTAGCGCCGACCACATTTCCTCGTCAGTGGCATTTTTGCTGGATATTCTCAAGTTATCTTTTATACTACCCTTGAAGATATAGCTATTAGCAGAAACCAGCGTGATATTCTCTGCTATGCTTGCCCTGTTTAGCTCACTTAGCTCCATGTCACCTATTTTGATATTCCCATGGTAGCTCTCGTTCGTACCTGTTAATATACCTGCAATGGTGGACTTGCCACAGCCACTTTTGCCCACAATGGACACAAAGCTATTTCTAGGGATATCAATGTCTATATCTCGCAGTATCTCTTTGTCATCATATGAGAAAGAGAGATTTTTTATTATTATATCGGTGTTGCCTATGGTCTGTGTCTTTTCATCATCTTCTGCTAAATCTAGCAAAGTAAATATTTTTTTGGAGGCCGCAATGCCGTTCATGGCTATATGGAAAAAGCTACCCAAAACCCTTAGTGGCAGGAAAAAGTCTGCACAGAGAAGAAGTATAGCAAAAAAGCCAGTGTAGCCAATACCCCCACTCGCAAACTCTATCAAAGCAAATATTATACCCAGTGCCGCACCACCATAAGCCACTATATCCATCACTATAATGGAGTTAAGCTGCATGGACAGCACTTTCATGGTCACTACCCTAAAACGCTCTGACTGTGTGTTCATTTGCCTGTGCTTATACTCGTCCGTGCTATAAATCTTTAGTGTATTAAGCCCCTGTAGATTTTCCAGAAAATTATCACCAAGCCCCAGATATTCACCCCAATATTTGGCTAGCAGTTTCTTTGCAAATCTCTGTATCAGCACTATGGATACTGGTATCAGTGGTACGCATACAAGCAAAATCACTGCTGTTTTTATGTTGATAAGCGACACCACACCAAAGAGTATGAGTGGTGATATCATGGAATAAAAAAACTGTGGCAAAAAGTTCCCAAAGTATGTTTCTAACTGTTCTACGCCCTCTACGGACATCTGCAATAACTCAGCAGATGATAGTTTCTTTGTGTATTTACTACCCAGCCTGATTACTTTGTCATAAATTTTACCACGCAGTATGTTTTTTACAGACTTAGAGGCAAGGTAGCTTTGCACGCTTGCAAGGTAGGTAAAGCTGACTTTTACAGCTATGCACAGTGCAATCACCACTATATACTGCACTATATTCTGTGGCAGTGACTTGGTGTTTATTACCCCACTTAGAAACTGGCTGGTGGTAATCATCAGTATTATATTTGAGGCAAGCCCTATTATTTGGCAAGCAACATTCTTTGCTATATGCGGTGTTGCGTCTGGAACAATTTTTATCAGCCTTTTATTTATCATATAGATTTTACGTCCTTTCGGTGTGTCGTACACCACGCAGTTAATTACAACTAA
Organism: uncultured Oscillospiraceae bacterium; assembly: GCA_964369345.1. Classification (GTDB taxonomy): domain Bacteria; phylum Bacillota; class Clostridia; order Oscillospirales; family Ruminococcaceae; genus Angelakisella. The sequence goes on along the minus strand of CAYJFF010000110.1, from coordinate 4,073 downwards.
CAATAGCATATTCTTTCTGTTTTTTCAAGCTTTCTACATTTTTTAACAATATATAAAGCAAAAAAATACGTTTATAGGTCTATTGACAAAGTTTCTGTAATAGACTATACTAATCGAGTTAGTTATAACTAACCAAGTTTTTTAAAACTAGAATAAGGTGGTATTTATGGATAATGTCCTAATTGCATTCACGCTTACAGCCTTTGCTGGCATATCTACAGGTATTGGTAGTGTTATGGTGCTTTTTACCAAGCAAACAAACAGGAAATTTCTATCTTTTTCACTTGGTCTCTCTGCTGGTGTTATGATTTATGTATCATTTGTAGAAATTCTCTCGAAATCCATAGACTCGCTAACGCTGATTTATGGAGATAAGCAAGGTAATTTTTTTGCTGTTATAAGTTTCTTTGTAGGTATCGCTATAATTGCTTTGATTGATAAATTCGTACCTAAAATGGGCAACCCGCACGAGATACACACCGTGGAGGAAATGGACGGCGAGAGTGATGAACATAAACAAAACCTAATGAGAATGGGTCTTTTTACAGCATTTGCAATAACACTGCATAACTTCCCAGAGGGGCTTGCAACATTTATAGCAACGCTCGAAGACCCCAAGATGGGCGTAGCTATCGCCAGTGCCATAGCTATACACAATATACCAGAGGGCATAGCAGTTGCAGTACCCATTTTTTATGCAACAAACAGCAAGAAAAAAGCCTTTGGACTCTCTTTTTTATCTGGACTTTCGGAGCCTCTGGGCGCAATGCTGGGCTATTTCTTCCTGCTAAATTTTCTAGGTGACAACGCTTTTGGCTTTATCTTTGCCGCAGTGGCTGGCATAATGGTTTATATCAGCTTGGACGAACTACTCCCCGCCGCCAAGGAATACGGTGAACACCACACATCTATGTTGGGGCTGGTTTGTGGCATGGCTATAATGGCTGGTAGCTTGGTTCTCTTTATCTAGTCCATACATCTACTAAAATAACAAAACGGCTACGAATAGTAATCACTACTCGTAGCCGCTATTATATTTATAACATTAAATCAGCTAACTGACCTACCAAATATCAGTGTGATAACAAGGATAGCACCCACTGCTATAGGGCAGATGTATTTTATAAGGAATATCCACAGTGGCGCAATCTTAAAGCCACTCCTGCTGCCTATCCTGATTTCTTTTACTGCGGATTCTGGTTTCCACACCCAGCCAACAAATACACAAGCAAGCAGCGCTGTTAGTGGGATTAATAGGTTATCTGTTAGGTATTCTAGCACTGTGCCCATAGGCAACATTCTCAGCCCATTTGCAAAGTCGAACCATGGTAGCACAAGTGTAGGAACACTACCCTGTGATAGTGAGTAACCCATACCAACAATTGATGCAACGCCACAAACAGCCAGTGTAGCTGTTGTTCTGCTTAGCTTCATTTCCTCGGATACAAACGCTACAACACCCTCCAGTATGGACATGGCACTTGTAAATGCTGCAAAGAACAGCAATACAAAAAATAGCAATCCAAATATCTCGCCTGCTGGCATCTCGGAGAAAATATTAGGTAGAGAGATAAACGCAAAACCACCACCGCCAGCACCTATTAGGTCTGGGTTTGTAGCATACACAGCACATATAATAGCAACACCTGCAAGCAGTGCTATGAATGTATCTAGCAAGGTAATCAGGCTTACACTGCCTGGTAGCGAGTCATTTTTTGATACATATGAGCCATATGTTATCATGATGGACATACCCAGTGAAAGCGAGAAAAACGCCTGACCCAGTGCCGCTATTACAGTGTTAAAGTTTAGGTATTCAGGGTCAAATGAGAATATAAACTCAAGCCCTGCATCTGCACCTGGTAGTGTTACTGCACGCACAGTGATAGCAATTAGTATTATAAAAAGCAGTGGCATAAGCACCTTGCTTATACGCTCTATACCGGACGATACACCCCTGATTATAACCAGTGCAGTAAGTGCCATAAAGGCAAGTTGCCAAACTATGGGCTGTACTCCCTGTGTTATAAAGCCTAGAAAATACGCCTGTGTATCTCCACCAAAGTCTGCACCTGTGGCATATGTCAATATATACTTCATTACCCAGCCACCAACTACAGTGTAGTATGAGAAAATTATAAACGCTGTTAAAACACCGATGATGCCTATAAAGGTAAATTTTTTGTTTATCTTCTTGAACGCACCAACCGAGTTTAGATGTGTGTGCCTGCCTATAGCAATCTCTGCAAGCATGATAGAAACACCGATAAAAATAACTATAGCAATATATACAACTATAAATGTTCCACCACCATTTTCTCCTACCCTACCTGGGAATTTCCAGATATTACCAAGACCAATAGCAGAGCCTGCTGCCGCTAGAATAAACCCCAAATTACTTGCAAATGAGCTTCTCTTCATTGTAACACTCCATTCTGCCGCTTTACATCGGCACTAAATTTGATATGTTGCATTTTCTTAGTCATCATGAAGTATAGGAATGACTAACACACTGTGTATAATATTAGTATGACACGAGCTTAGTTTGGTATGATTTTTCAAACTAACACTCCCCCTATATATTATTCTTTTTATTATAGCAATATTTTGTATACAATTCAACAATATTTTGTTTATATCTGTATATTTTGCGAATAAATTAAATATCATTTTAGCTAATCATAGAATAGTGATACTTAACACTTGTATATTCTGTGTAAACAAAAAGATGGGTCTCTCTGCAACTGCGAGAAATCCATCTTAATATCAAGTTAGTTGTTATGTGGTTGTCAGAACAGAGGAGCTTACTGTAATAGGCTATAAATCCGCCCTGCTACAGCCCTCTTTGCTATACCGTGCTTTTTGGTATAGATTATGCAAGTCCGGTATATCCACACCCACGCTACGCTCTATCTCTGTTGGCGTCTGCCATACTTGTGGCTGGGTGTTCTTCTTGCGTATTTTCTGTATATATCGCTTGCGTATCTGCGCGCTAGGCGAGAAGTCAAAAATAGATATACGCTCTTTTTTTTGCTTGCTAATACGAGTAGACTGCGTAGACGTATCTACCGTAGACTCAATTACATCAAAATGCTCTACTATCGGCTTGTTGAAGTTTCTCACCAGCGTTACAGCACCCTTTATTATGTAATATGCTATTGTTAGCCACATTACTATTTCCAGAATATTTGCAAGTATGGTATAGCCTACCCACGGCTCACTATCTTCTCTTAGCTCTGCTAGAAAATCATTGTTACCACCCTGTTGTCCCTCTGGTTTTTCCTGTTCTGGTAGCAATATTTCCTCTTGCGATGTGTTCGGCTCTGGGAACTCTATCGACATGGGAACAAAACGGTAGCCGTATATAATTAGCGAGAATGTTACAACAACCAAAGCAACAAAAACAGATAGAAAAATTCCAGTATGTGTTTTTAGTATCCTCTCTGCTGGCATATTTGACATTTTCTTGTTTATATCTATGTAGTGCTCCATTTGCTTGAATACAGAAGTAACAAACAACAGTATGCAGACAATAGTAAAAGAAAGCACGGTGACATACTGCAAAAAATCTTGCATTGTAAAGCCAAATATAAAGAAAAAAACTACAAAATACAGTGAAAAACACCACGATGTTTGCCTTAACAAGCTCTCGTGCCCAGATGCACGTGCAGATGTATTAATGAGTGTTAGCAAAATGCAGATAGTTGTAAAAACATAGCAGTTGATGAAGATATGTTGTATAAATATCAGCGCGACGACGACAGCAAAAAACTGCCAGAAATATTTTGCACGCTCTGTGGCTATATGTAGTATCAGCATAAAAGGAAAAAGTAATAGTGCACGGAAATAATATGGCTCTATACCTATCCATACACCGTCATTCATGGCAGTATATATCATCTCTGCCACTAGCGAATATATGATAGCTATAGACAGCGTGTACACCACTATAGGCGTGAGAAATATTATAGTTTTTTTGCAGACTGTGCTTTTCATAATAATGCTCCATTCCGCCACTTCACGTCGGCACAAATTTAATAAAAAGCGCTCTTAATCATGTGAAGCAGAGGAAT
>CAYJFF010000109.1:0-9421 GCA_964369345.1 uncultured Oscillospiraceae bacterium | reverse complement strand
CTATCGCAGATGTGCGTATAAATATTGTAGAAAAATAGTTTACAAATCATATCGTTATATGTTACAATTATATAGTAAACGTCTTAGTATCACTTTTTGTATTCTGTAGAGTTTGGAGGTGGGCTTAAAGCAGTATGAATAAATATTTTGAAGAAATAATAAAGAATGAAAATCTTTTTACAGAGCTTGCCGCTAAGCAGTTCTCTGATAAAGAAAACATCACACGCGATAATATAAAAGAAACTCTACAAGAGCGTGGTGCAGAAATACGCAATGTTATTGCAAAGACAAACAAAATAATAGACGAACATATAGCCCCACTACTAAAATCTCCTGAAGATATGAACTGGGAGCAAGCACTGGAGCTACAGGAGCTTGCAGAAAAGCTATCAGGCTATAAAGAAAGTGTAGATACAGGCCTTTCTTATGATATACGGCACGCACTGACCATCTACGCAAAGGCACAGAATAACGATGAGTTTTTTATAAAAAACACATTTTATAAGGGACTTACACTTTTCTATCTCGAGGCTAATTTGTTTAGGGAAGAAATGCACACCTGTTACACTGATATAGCAGCATATGGCGATAGATACGAGCAGTTTGACGATGAAACTAGGAACTTGATTGTGCGTGCATATGGCAACCTGTATATTAGTGTACCTGATAGAAATATAGTGCAAACCTTTGAGTGTTACGATAGTACTGTGCATTTTTGGGACACAGTTGCAAGAAAAAAAGACCCCTCTTTCCCTTGGAGCGCATACTACAACAATCTATACGACAATCTTTGCTCTACAGTACTGTCAGAGCTTAGAAGAAGCACTAGAACTGAGCCTGTAAAAAAGCGTTATATCAAGCGTTTCTTTATATCAGCTATGCATTTGTATAAACAGCAAGAGCAGGGTATAAAAGAAGATAGCAACGACTACACAGCTACAGAAATCAAGGCACTGTACTATCTATATAGCGCAAAATATTATATGGGGCTTGTCACTGCAAAGGAGCTAATAGATTTCCTTTACAGGGTATATAAGCAGAGTGATAACGATTATACCTATGATGACCTGTACAAGAAACTACACATGCCTGCGTTGTATTTTTATTATCTTTCACATGTGTCCGAGAAAGATTTCCCCACCGCAGAGCGCGATAGTCTTGTAAGCAAAATGGAAGAAGATATTTATAGCTATGTTATGAATATCCCAGAGAGCCTTTCTCCCGCACGTGTAACTACCTTGCTGACAAACCTTGCTGTTGGTACACATAATACACTGCAAGATTTTTCATATCTCAAGCTACTGCTATCCCTAACCGTATTCCGACACGCCCCAACATATGTACATTCTGTAATGGTGGCAAAAATAGCATTTGCTATAGTCGAGCATATAGCCAAGTACCACCCAGAAAAGCTAGTGGGTATGCCTGATATGCCGACAATAGATGATGTGCTGGAGAGTGTGGGCGAGATACTGCTATTTGTTTGGTTTGCAGGCCTTATACACGATATAGGCAAGATTGTATACTCGCATATGGTTTCTTTTTATGTAAGAAAGCTAAATGACAAAGAGTTTGAGATGATAAAACAACATACCTCTAGGGCAAGCTCGTTTATAAAAATATCGCCGAATTTTACACAGGATGATATGGTCTCTGACACACTCAAGAGTATCACAAATATCAAGTTCAAAGACAACCCAGCGTTGTTTTCTTGTTTCCCAGATATTGCACTGGGCCACCACAAGAGCTATGATGGTTCTTTTGGCTATCCACGCACATTTGACAACCTAGCTTCTCCTGTAAAATTTATTATAGATATAATAACAGTGGCAGACTCTATAGACGCAGCCACCGATAGTGTAGGGCGTAGCTATGCACAGGAAAAAACACTGGAGCACCTAAAAGATGACTTGCTCTCCCAGATAGGCGACAGGTATTCGCCGTTTGTTACCGAGCTTGTTTTTGGTGATGATGAACTGTACAAGAAGATACAATGGCTACTACAAAAGGATAGGTACGACGTCTATTACTCTTGTTTTTCCACGCACGATTTTTCCGATACTCTTTTACCACCACAGACTATGCTGTACTAAAAATCCACACGTGAGTGTGGATTTTTTTATTGTTTCTTTATCTGCAAGCTATAAGTATATCTCTATAAATATTTTGAGTTTTACAAGAATTTTACTTATTTTTCTACAATAACTACAAATGCTACTTGTTGTTAGCTGTGTTTTGTGATACAATATACTTAATTTTTTAAAATGGGAGGGCACCAAATGTACGCAGTCATAGATATTGGTTCCAACACTGTTAGGCTTGTAGTGTATATGTTAAAAAATGACAATCTACTACCTATAATAAACAAAAAACACTCTGTGGGTCTTGCGAGTTATATCGATGAACGCAACCAGCTTTCAAGCACGGGTGTCAGCAAAGCCTTGGATGTTTTGCGTGAATACCGTGACTTGCTGAAGTATATTGGTGCAAAAGAAACATTTGTATTTGCCACTGCCGCTATCAGGAATATCAACAACACCAAGGAAGTAGTTATGTTGATAGAGGAAGAAACCTCGTTCAATGTGCATGTATTATCTGGCGAGCAAGAGGCACTTTTTGACTTTAATGGTGCTATAAAAGCAACAGGGCTACGCAATGGGCTAATGATTGATGTCGGTGGTGGTAGCACAGAGCTTGTTTTTTTCACAGATGGTACAGCAGTGTTTTCCAAGAGCCTGCCAATAGGCTCGCTGAATATGTTTAATAAAAATGTCAGCTTTATAGCTCCTACAAAGAGCGAGCTGAAAAAGATAAAAAAAGAAGTAGAAAGCTACCTTACCGAGCTAGTCTTGCCACCTTGTGAGCTACACACAGAAACAGTCTGTGTACTGGGTGGTACAGCACGTGCAGCGCAAAAACTGCTAGAGGATATAGGTGCTATACGCCCAGGTGCAAAGTACCCAGTAAAATCGCTAAAAAACATATGCACATACAAGGACGAAAACTTGCGTATGCTATATGATAATATACTAAAAACATCACCGGATAGAGTGCATACATTTATACCGGGGGCAAAAATAATAGAAACTATCGCATCTTATTACACGGCAGAAACCATAGTTACCAGTAGTTGTGGTGTACGCGAGGGATATTTGCGCCATATACTAAACGAAAGGAATGAGCAAAAATGATATCGGAAACAGACGAGAGAGATTATATGCAAAACCGAGAACTTTCTTGGCTAAAATTTAATGAGAGAGTACTGAGTGAGGCTATTGACAAGACAACTCCCTTGCTGGAAAGATATAAGTTCATAGCTATTTTCAACTCCAACCTTGATGAGTTTTATATGATAAGGGTGGGCAGTCTTTTTGACCTAATGGAAGTGGACAACACTACCACAGATAGGCGTACAGGCTGGACACCACTAGAGCAAATAACAGAGATATACAAGGCTACACACTCTCTGTATGAAAAGCGTGATTTTATATATGCAAATTTACACGAGCGTATGTGTGCAGAGGGCATACACAGCCTGTCCGTGTCAGATTTGGTCGAGACAGAAAAAAAGCTAGTAAAGAAATATTTTATAAACAATATACAGCCCATACTGTCCCCGCAGATAATAAACAGCCACCACCCATTCCCACACCTAGAGAATAACACAGTGTATGTTGTGGCAACGCTAGAGGCAAAGGACAGGAAAACATTTGCAGTTATACCTATAAACAATGCACTAACCAAGCTGTATTACCTCCCTGGCGATGAAATACGCTATATCCGTATACACGACATTATCCTGCACTATATAGACCTTGTTTTTGACAGCTACAAGGTAATAGAAAAGTCCAAGATACGCGTAACACGTAATGCAGACATCAACCTTGATGACGAGAATTTTGATGTTGATAAAGATTTCCGTGCCCATATGAAACAAGCACTGAAAAAACGCAAGAAACTAGCACCTGTAAGGCTAGAAACATCATCAAAACTTAGTGACTATATGGCAAAGTACCTGTGTGATAAACTGGGACTGCATATGGGTCAGGTATTTGTTACATCTACACCGCTGGATATAACCGAGGCATTCTCGCTACCGTCCAAGCTAACAAGCGAGCAAAAAGACAAGTTTTTGTACAAACCTTTCTCCCCCAAAATGCCACCGGAGGTATCCACACAGGAGTCCATGACAGCGCAAGTAAAAAGGCAGGATGTGCTGCTTTCTTATCCGTTCGAGAGCATGGAGCCATTTTTACAGCTATTAAAAGAAGCCGCAGATGACCCCAAAGTTGCTTCTATAAAAATAACTATCTACCGACTAGCCAGCCAAGCAAAGCTAGTTGAGCACCTGTGCCGTGCTGCGGAAAATGGCAAGGAAGTACTAGCCCTAATAGAGCTACGTGCTCGTTTTGATGAGCAAAATAATATCGACTGGTCAGAGCAACTAGAGGCTGCTGGCTGTACTATCATCTATGGTTTTGATGGATATAAGGTGCACTCTAAAATCTGCCTAATAACACGCCAAGAGCGTGATGGTGTTAGCTATATCACACAGGTGGCAACAGGTAACTACAACGAGAAAACTGCAAAAATGTACACCGACATTTCCCTAATGACTGCTAGCCACGACATAGGCAGTGACGCTAATACTTTCTTCAAGAACATGGCTATAGGCAACCTAGAGGGTACTTATGAGCACTTGCTAGTTGCGCCTTGCTCACTAAAACCCACTGTTATCCGCATGATACACAAAGAGCGTGAAAAAGGCAAAGATGGCTTTATATTTATAAAAATAAACTCACTGACAGATATAGAGATAATGACTGCACTAAAAGAGGCATCATGCGCTGGTGTAAAAATCCAGCTTGTAGTGCGTGGTATCTGCTGTTTGCGCCCCGGTGTGTCCGAGCTTACAGAGAATATCAAAATCACCAATATTGTTGGTAGGTTCCTAGAGCATAGCAGGATTTACCTGTTTGGTAAGGGTGAGGAAGAAAAGATTTACCTTTCCTCCGCGGACTTTATGACTAGGAATACCGAGAAACGTGTAGAGGTAGCATGTCCTATAGTGGATAAAGTGACAAGGACGAAAGTCTGGAGAATTATAGACCTGTGCACTGGCGATAATGTTAAGTCACGCACACTTATGAGCAATGGTGACTACATCCAGCTGGACAGAAACGCAGAGCCACTGGACTCGCAAGATTATCTGATAAATAATGATATCAGCGAGGCGCCACCACCTGTTAAGCAGACTTTTGGTAGCAAGCTAAAAACTTTCTTCTCGTTTGGTAGAAAATAAAAAAATTGCATAAACCTCCACCGTGTTGCATATACATATTGAGTGTAAAAACACAGATATGCACACGATATAGGAGTATGATATGCAAAAAATTATAGTAACAGCAACTACTGCACCGTTATTTGCCACGCAAGCTATGGACGGTTGTTATACCGATGAGCTACTGCATGGTATGAAAGCAACTGTACTGCAAGAATATGCCAACTGCTACCATATACGCACATTTTATGGCTACAAAGGCTATGTACACAAGGAGAGCTTTATAAAAGATACAGCCAGCACACTGGATTATATCATCACTGCTACGCACTGCCCAGTGCTAGAAAAGCCAGATGTAAACTCACGCACACTGCGATACCTGTGTTTGGGGAGCTATGTTGCTTTTCTGGGTATTGCAGATAGCTACAGGGTACAGGTTCGCCTTGCCGATGGTGTGGTGGGATATATCCACAAATCTTGGGCACAGAGTATCACCGACCTTGCCACACTGCAAGGTGACTCTCTGCGCGCTAGTATATGCAGACAGGGCAGGCAGTATATAGACAGCAGCTACCTCATGGGTGGCAAAAGCCCACTGGGTATAGACTGTTCTGGGCTTTGCTCACAGCTATATCTTAACCACCAGCGAGTAATACACCGTGACTCTGCCTTTATAGATGGCAGTGTGGTAAAAGAAATCTCTATAAAACAGCTACGCCCAGCAGATTTGTTATATTTTAGCGGACATATTGCGCTGTACATAGGTGGTGGGGAGTATCTGCACTCTAGTGCAAGCTATGGTGGCGTGACAATAAACAGCCTATTGCCCACAGCCGAGCACTATCGCCCAGACCTTGCAAGGGATATCCAGCTATATGGCACAGCGCTATAGTAATTATTAATATGACATAAATACAAAAGGCCTACCGAGAAGACAAAATCGGTAAGCCTTTTTTCTATATTATCTAGCGTTTAGGAAAATATCAATAATCTCTGCAAACTCGTGTGGGTAGAAACCGATATCGCCTGTAAACTTAGTTAGTCCTACAAGTCCACCATCTAGCTCTGGGATAGATGCTAGCATATCTGCATTCTCATGTTTTAGACCACCACCATATATGATTGGCACTGATGGGAAAAGTTTCTTGGATAGCTGTGCAATTTTTTGGATATACTCTTTATCTGGCACTGGGCGACCAGGTCCGATAGACCATACTGGCTCATATGCTATGCGCACTTTGCTAAGATCTGCATCTTTTAGGCCTATAGTTAGCTGTGCAGATATAACCTCTTCCCAGTTATCTTGCTCCTCTAGCTTCTCACCTACGCAGTATAGCACTGTCATGCCATTCTCTATAGCAGATAGTATCTCTGCATTTAGCACTTCGTTTAGCGCTACTGTGTTTGCGTTACCCCCCATAGCTATTAGCTCTAGTTTGTCAGCACGCTCCTCGCAGTGTCCTATCATTGTGAATGTGCAGTCTAGGCAAGTCATGGATTTTGCTGGACGGTTAGTAGTGAAAGCACCAAAGTTTTTACCTTTTTCTACATCACGACGGAAAACACCCTGACAACCAACATTAAGCACGGAGTCCTCATCTCTAGCAGCAATAGCAGGTATAATGTGCGCCTCTGGTACAAAAACAGCAGTTTCTATCTTGCCTGCAAATTGTTTTAGACCTTTTTGTGTTTCGGACACCATGTATGTACCCCAGTCTTTTGGCTGGCACATGCTGTTTAGTCCGCCTAGCTCAGCTTTAACATCAAATCTTTTTAAGTTAGCGTAAATATAATTCATTTTCTATTCCCTTTCATTATATGGTATAATTATTCCATTGTTATTAAACCATAAAATGCGCCTATATTTCAAGACAAACTAACGCAAACGTTTGCTTTAAATCAATTGACGTACTGTAAAAATAAATTTAATAAAAAAAATATTTTTGTGCCATATAACAAATAATACTTTGTATAAGCAAATTTAAACACAATAAAAACAACACCTAGCAACATCAAATACATTTTACGAGGTGCGAATTTGTGATTTTGCATACTTTTACTCGCTTAATATATCCATTTGTCCTAGTATAACGTTTGCGTAAGTTTGCAATATTTTTGTACGCCTTGTGTGATATTATTATTCTAACATAAATTTAATGTCAAAAGGAGTATTGTTATGAAAGTAAATTTTGAATATGGCTATGGCGCGGTTACTACCGAGCTACCAGACAACACAGATGTATTTATCCCAGGCGAGACAGTTCCAGACCCAGACCATATACCAGAGGATAAAATAATAGAGGAAACACTAAAGAGCCTGCAAAACCCTATAGGCATGGAGCCACTTTCTAAGCTTGCTAAAAAAGGCAGCAAATGCGTTATTATATTCCCCGACCGTGTAAAAGGTGGCGAGCAAGCTACTGCACACCGTAAAGTTTCTATGGACCTAGTACTAAAAGAGCTTTATGCTGCTGGTGTAGAGAAAAAAGATATCATGCTTATTTGCTCCAATGGTTTGCACCGCAAAAACACAGACGAAGAAATCCGTGGTGTTCTTGGTGATGCTCTATTCAATGAGTTTGCACCATATGGCCAGATAGTAAACCACGATAGCGAAGACTATGACAACCTTGTAGACCTTGGTGTTACCGAGGCTGGCGACCCTGTTATAATGAACAAGCTGGTTTATGATGCAGATGTTGCTGTGCTTGTGGGACATGTACAGGGCAACCCATATGGCGGATATAGCGGTGGTTACAAACACTGCTCCACTGGTATCACACACTGGAAGAGCATTGCAAGCCACCATGTACCAAAAGTTATGCACCGTGGCGACTTTACACCTGTAAACGGCAACAGCCTAATGCGTACAAAATTCAACGAGATTGGTATGCATATGGAAAAATGCATGGGCAAAAAATTCTTCTGTTGTGATGCTGTACTAGATACAAAATCTCGCCAGATAGCTGTACTAAGTGGTTATGCTGCTGAGATGATGCCACTGAGCTGGAAAATAGCTGACAAACGTACTTATGTGCACTGGGCAGAGAAAAAGTATGATGTTATGATTTTTGGTATGCCTGAGTTCTTCCACTATGGTAAAGGCATGGGCACAAACCCAATCATGATGATGCAGGCACTATCTGCGCAAGTTATCCGTCACAAACGTGTAATGAGCGACAAATGTGTTATCATCTGTGCAAGCCCCTGTGATGGTTATTTCCATGACGAGCTATGGCCTTACACACGTGAGATGTACAAGATGTTCCAGAGCGACGAAATGAACACATTGCCTGATATGAACCGTCTAGGCGAGTACTTCGCTACTAATGAGGAGTATATCCGTCAGTACCGTTTCACAAATGCGTTCCACCCATTCCACGGTTTTAGCATGATTTCTTGCGGACATATCGCAGAAATGAACACAAGTGCTATTTATATCGCAGGTGCTAGAGAGCCAGGATACGCTAGAGGTATGGGTCTAAAAACTCGTGCTACTATAGAAGAAGCACTAGCAGATGCTAAGAAAAAATATGTAGGCGAGAACCCAAATATTCTTGCACTACCACTTGCATTCAAAACAGCGGCTGTACACCTATGCATGAAAAACCCAGCAGAGAACAGCAGCACAGCAGATATGGGCAACCACCCTTGCTGTGGCTAATATAAGCAAACCCAAAGACACTATCAGCTTGGTAGTGTCTTTTTTGTTGTATGCAAAAACAAGGCTACATCAAGCATTAAGCCAGATATAGCCCTGTGGTTAATTAGTCCTATATGGTTTGGTCTAGGTGATATGCTCACAAATCTCGCTTTGTAATCATCTTGTTCTTAAACATACATTCATCAAGGTGATGCAGATAATCCATTATATTTGGGTAGTCATCTTTTTCATATTGTGCATATCCAACAGCAACACCCGACATATTATTATTATCAAAAGTTTTTAGTTTTTCTTGAATGAGCAGCAGTCTCTGTTCCAGTATGTCAAACGGAACATTATATAATATCGCCGAGAATTCATCACCACCTACACGGTAGCAATTTCCGTATTCGCCTAAATGTTTCTGTGCCAATTCAGCAAAGCAAATTAGATAATTATCGCCTGTTTGATGTCCCATATTATCATTAAAATACTTC
>CAYJFF010000108.1:0-9441 GCA_964369345.1 uncultured Oscillospiraceae bacterium | reverse complement strand
GTCTGTTAATACCAAGGCTCTCTAGCAGTGCATCAAACTTCTCTCTGTCCTCTGCGGCATCTATCTGCTCTGGTTTTGTGCCATAGATTGGCATATTCATCTCACGGAAAAAGCCCGCAAGCTTGATAGCTGTTTGTCCACCAAACTGTAGTATAACACCGTCTGGTTTTTCTTTTTCCACTATGCTCAGCACGTCTTCCTCTGTCAATGGCTCAAAGTATAGCTTATCAGATGTATCAAAGTCTGTGGATACTGTTTCTGGGTTGTTGTTGATGATGATAGTTTCTACACCTGCACGTTTCAGCGCTAGTATGGAGTGAACAGAGCAGTAGTCAAACTCTATACCTTGTCCAATCCTTATAGGGCCGGAGCCAAGCACGATAACTTTCTTCTTGTCGCTCACCACTACCTCGTCATATTCATCATATGTGGAGTAGTAGTAAGGTGTAACAGCCTCGAACTCGCCAGCACAGGTATCAACCATTTTGTACACAGGCATAATATTTTTTGCTACGCGCATCTTGTATATTTCCTGTGGGGAAACCTCGCCTTTTAGCAGGTCTGCAATACCCTTGTCAGAGAAACCAGTTTTCTTGTATTCGCGTAGTAGCTCTGGTGTTAGCTCTGCAAATGTGATATCTTTTAGAGCCTCCTCCATATCTATAATCTTCTTGATTTTGTTTACAAAGAAAGTATCCATACCTGTAATCTCGCAGAATTTTTCTACTAGATATCCACGACGTAGCATTTCTGCAAGGTCGAACAGTCTTTCATCATCAGGTGTAACAACACGGCGTTTTAGTGTTTCTAGCGACTTCTCTTTGCTGAATTTACGCTCCAGTGTGTACTGCCCTATCTCCAGTGAGCGTATGCCTTTTAGCAGTGCGCTCTCAAAGCTTGTACCAATGGACATAACCTCGCCAGTTGCCATCATTTTTGTGCCCAGAGTACGTTTTGCGTTACGGAATTTATCAAATGGCCATTTTGGTATTTTACAAACAACATAGTCAATAGTAGGCTCAAAGCACGCATATGTTTTGCCTGTAACTGCGTTGTGTATTTCGTCCAAACGGTAGCCAAGCGCAATTTTTGCTGCAACTTTTGCTATTGGGTATCCTGTAGCTTTACTAGCAAGCGCAGAAGAACGGCTAACACGTGGGTTAATCTCTATAACCACATAGTTAAAGCTATTTGGGTCAAGCGCAAACTGAACATTACAGCCACCCTCGATTTTTATGCTGTCAATGATATCAATAGCCGCTTTACGTAGCATTTGGTACTCACGGTCGCAGAGTGTTTGTGCAGGTGCTACAACTATGCTATCACCAGTGTGTACACCAACGGGGTCAACATTCTCCATAGAACAAACAGTGATACAGTTGCCTGCGCCATCACGCATAACCTCAAACTCTATCTCTTTCCAGCCTTTGATGCTACGCTCTATCAGCACTTGGCTAACACGGCTAAGGTGTATACCACTTGCAGCAATCTCTGCTAGGTCCTCTTTTGTATCTGCTATACCGCCACCAGTACCACCAAGTGTGTACGCAGGACGAACTATAACAGGATAGCCTATCTCATCAGCAAAGTTTAGTGCGTCCTCAACAGTGGTCACTATTGCACTATCAACTATTGGCTGGTTTGTGCGCTCCATAAGCTTTTTAAAAGAGTCCCTGTCCTCACCCTCTTTTATGGAGTCGATCTGTGTGCCTATAACACGTACATTATATTTCTCCAGTATGCCACTGTCATATAGCTCACAGCTTAGGTTTAGGCCTGTTTGACCACCCATACCAGCTATTATGCTATCTGGGCGCTCTTTTGCTATTACTTTTTCTATAAAATCCACAGTTAGTGGCTCTATGTAGGTATGGTCTGCCATATCACGGTCGGTCATTATAGTAGCCGGGTTGCTGTTCACAAGAACAACCTCTATGCCCTCTTCTTTTATAGCTTGTACAGCCTGTGTTCCAGAATAGTCAAACTCCGCTGCTTGTCCTATTACTATCGGGCCGGAGCCTATAACAAGAACTTTCTTTATGCTATTATCTCTAGGCATTTGTTGCACCTCTTTCTATAATCTCCAAAAATCTATCAAACAAGAAACCAGCATCAAGTGGGCCTGGGCTTGCCTCTGGGTGGAACTGCACGCTGAATATAGGTAGTGTTTTGTGCACTATACCCTCCACTGTGTTGTCGTTTATATTAACAAAAGCTGGCTCTACATCATCGGACAAGCCACATACTACATACTCGTGGTTTTGGCTTGTGATATACACTCTACTTGTGGACAGGTCTTTTACAGGGTGGTTACCACCGTGGTGTCCAAACTTCATTTTCTTGGTATCGCCACCAAGTGCAAGTGCTATCAGCTGATTACCCATGCAAACACCAAGTATTGGTTTTTTGCCTATTAGCTCACGCACTGTTGCTATAATCTCTGGCACATCTTTTGGGTCGCCAGGGCCATTGGATAGGAACACTGCGTCTGGGTTTACCTCCAAGATTTCCTGTGCTGTTGCAAATGCTGGGAAAACTGTTAGTTTACAGCCACGTGCAGCAAAATCCCTGATGATACCTTGTTTCGCACCCATATCTATAAATGCGATATGCTTGCCGTCACCCTCTATCACATATTTTTCTTCTATTGTGCACTCACGGATAACATTTTTGTTATCTAGGTTTGCAAGCTCGGTTTTTATCTGCTCATCGCTCATATCCATCTTTGTTGTTATTATACCACGCATAGTACCATTATCGCGCAATATTTTTGTAAGAGCGCGTGTGTCTATACCCTCTAGCCCCATTACTTTGCTACGTTTTAGGAAACCATCAAGGTCCATTTCACAACGCCAGTTGCTTGGCATATCACATTTCTCACGCACTACAAAACCTTTTAGCCTTGGTGCTTTACTCTCCATATCATCTAGGTTAATACCATAGTTGCCGATAAGCGGATATGTCATAACTACCACTTGCCCAGCATATGATGGGTCTGTTAGTAGCTCTTGGTAGCCTGTCATACCTGTATTAAATACAACCTCACCCACTGTCTCGCTAATATGTCCAAATGCCTTGCCCACAAAGCGTACACCATTTTCCAGAACCAACTGCGCACTTACTACTTCTTTCATTTTGTTCCTCCTAAAATATATT
Source organism: uncultured Oscillospiraceae bacterium (assembly GCA_964369345.1). Lineage (GTDB taxonomy): Bacteria > Bacillota > Clostridia > Oscillospirales > Ruminococcaceae > Angelakisella. Next base: position 6,285 of record CAYJFF010000108.1, on the reverse strand, counting down.
ATCATTCGTCTATAAAACCATTATTACAAAAAAATAAGCAATGAAAAGACAATAATAATCTTTCCACTGCTCAAATATTAATAATTTTAAAAACGAAAAACTGCCCTTTTTGTGAAAAAGGAAATAGCATGCCATATGATATTTGTATTACAGTTGATATCATCTTATCCATCGCTTTTCCTCCCTACAATTTTTAGCCAAATTTCTAGTATTTTATCATACCACATCGGCTTTGTCAAGCTTTTTCTACATTTTTTATCACAATATAAACCAACAAGGGCAAGTTTCCCCGCCCCCGTCACTCATAATAACTAAAAATCGATTTCGTCACCATCAAAGCAATACTCAAAGAAAACTTTATACATAATATATGCATAAGACACTATTGCCACCAAAACTAGGAATGGTGCAGCCTTTTTCAGCGACTTGCTAAAACACATACCTATTAGCATACCAATCGTGCCCAAGCAGATTTTAAGGATTGCAAAGTCGAACATATCAAAGCCCTTTACTTTTGTAAAAACTGTGTCTGCCAAGCTGCATACTGTGTCTTTTGCATCACCTACAAATTGTTTATCTATCATCATTTTTGTTCCCTCCACTTCATTCTTTCTTATTATACATATTAAAACAAACATTATACCTGTGTGGTAAATGTTATATTTCTATACACATTTATATTACCACAATATACACATAACTTGCAATAGCTTTTGGCATTTTTACAGAAAACTTTATTTCCCAAATCTGTAGGATATGTCATATGTAATCAAAGTAGCTTTCCCTGCATAAGCTTGTACAGTAACACATTTTTATTTCAAATCACGGAGGTTATCACTGCTATGAGAAAAGATGCATCTTTACTGCTTATACTAGCCGCTATTATAACTATAGTTCCTTTTATCACTGTTATCACCGCAGAGGCTGATGGTTTTTTATTGCTACCACAGTCACAGAGCAATATTTACCCCACAGTGTCCACCACGCCACTAGCAGAGCCACCACCAAGTAGCAGTGAGCAAACTAGCGCAGAAAGCAGCTCGTCCACTGATAGTACTTCGCAAACATCTTCTGTACCCGTGGAAAACATACACGATGACAGCTATACTTTTGGGCGTGATTATTTTAAGATACTGGATATTAGCACTGGCGAGATAAACGAAGTACCTATTTTGGACTATGTGCGTGGTGCAATAGCCGCAGAAATGCCAGTGACTTTCCACAGCGAGGCACTTATATCACAGGGGGTATCTGCACTTACATATGCAGTTTTTAATGCAGAGCAACAAGAGCTAAACCCCAGTACCAGCCTTGGCGGTGCAGATTTTTCTGCCGACCCTAGCAATATGAAAGGCTATATGACAGAGGCACAGGCAAATGCCTTTTATGAGATTAACACAGAATATAACTGGGACAAAATATGCAGTGCCGCAGATGAGGCTATAAAATACATAATGCTGCACGATGACACACCAGTAGCTGCCGCATACCATGCTATTAGTGCAGGTACCACAGAGAGTGCCGAGAATGTCTGGGGCGCACACGTGCCAGCACTGTTATCTGTGGATAGCAGCTACGACATACTCGCTAGCGACTACCAGACAATGGTGCAGTTCACCGAGGAGGAGCTACGCACACTGCTAGAGTCCCACAATATCACCCTACTACCCAATACCGATACTTGGTTTGAGATAGAGCGTCGCTCAAGCGCTGATTATGTGACAGAGGTGCGTGTAGGCGACACCCCGCTAACAGGCAACGAGCTACGTGACATACTGGGGCTACGCAGCAGTAACTTCGAGATAACACGACAGGGTAGCGATTTCTTATTCACTGTGCTGGGCTATGGGCACGGCGTTGGGCTATCACAAACAGGTGCAGACTACCTAGCACGTCAGGGCAAAACCAGCGACTTTATCCTGACACACTACTATAGTGGCATAGAGCTTGTTCCTTTTTACTATTGATACAGGGAGGTAACAAATGATAACAAGCGAGCAAGCAGTGCTATTACTGGCACTTATCGGCCCTGTTCTCGGCTCATTACTGGGCATATGGATACGCCTATCTGGCAGGGCTATCTGCGCTATGATGGGCTTTGCTGGGGCAGCTATGATAACCATTTCTATAACAGATATGCTCCCAGAGGCTATGCAATACGCTGGCTGGTCTGGGACATTATCCGGCGCTATTGTGGGTGCTGTTATAGTCCTCTCTCTTGACACTTTTTTCTTTAGAAACACCAACAAAGGTAATAACAACATAGACCTTACAAAAACTGCTATGATGACACTACTGGCTATTTTTGTGCACAACTTGCCTGAGGGTTTTGTGATGGCTGTAAACCTAGCCAATGGCGAAACTGCAAAAGCTTTTACAGTGGCACTAGCAATAGCAATACACGATATACCAGAGGGTTACTGCACTTGCGCACCATATTACTACAGCACTGGCAAACGCTGGCGTAGCTTTCTGCAATCTGTATCCACTGTGCTCCCCGTCATAATAGGCTATTATCTGGGACGTGAGCTTTTCTCTATCATCAACAGCTTTTTTCTTGGTAGCACAGTAGCAATGGCGGCTGGCATGATGCTATGTGTTAGCATAAAAGAGCTAATCCCCACTGCTTTTCGTTCACAGCGGGGACTTTTAATCTCATTATTTATACTTGGTGGTGTTTTGGTGGGTCTGCTCTGAAACAGATACTTGTCACCACTCAGTTTTCAGGCTACGGTTAAACAATGTATCGAGTGCATTTGCAAAGTCTATATTCTCATACAGCACACTGTATACCACACTGCATATAGGCAAGTCAACACCATATTTCTCTGCCATTTTCACAAGCGCCTTTACTGTGTAGTATCCCTCTGCTAGTTTGTCATATGTCTGTTTCTGTGCAAATTTTTCGCCATACAGCCTGTTCTGGCTAAACTTCGAGAATACAGTTGCCTCGTAGTCACCTAGATGACACAGGCCATATGCAGATAGCTCATTGCCACCCACTGCCGATATCAGTCTTGCAATCTCGCGAGCACCACGGGACATCAACGCACCTTTCAGCGTAGACAAATGCAGGCCATCTAGCATACCTGCCGCTATACCTATAACATTCTTCGCAGCCGCACCTATCTCGTTACCTATCAGGTCCTGCCCATAGTAAAAACGTATAAGGTCGCTAGAGAACGAGTCCACAAGTGTTTCTTTCACCTTTGCATTTTCGCTATCGATAACCATACAGTTTGGTATACCCTTATAGAACTCTTGCACATGCCCAGGTCCTAGCCACACTGCGACATCGTTGCTACTATCCAGTATACCACTAGCTATTTGTGACAATCTCTCGCCTGTTTCTATCTCTATGCCTTTCATGCACAGCACCACTATAGTATTTTTAAGCCCACGCTGTGCAAGCTGTGCGCATAGTGCACGCAGTCCCTGAGAATTTATCGAGAGTATAAGTACTTCGCTATCGTCCACACAGCTAATATCCGTAGTTAGCGTAATGCTCTGCGGTATTTCCAATATGCTGTTTTGTCGTGTTTCTATCAGCTCCTGCATATTCGCAGAGCTCTCTCTACCATATAATGTTATAGTATGTCCGATACTATCAAGGTACCATGTGATAAAAGTACCCCAACGTCCGCAACCAATTGTAGTTATCTTCATAGGTTAATAACCCCTTTCGTCTTAATGCAACAAAAGCATTGTTTATATTACCATTATATCCTCTAAAGTGCCTATAAACAAGTAACTTTTTGAAAAAAGTATTGAATTTTTTTTTGCAATGGGGTATAATTACAAAGAATTTAATATATTAGAGAGGTAAAACAATGTACAAAATCGTTACAAAAAGACGACTAAACCCGACTGTTTCACAAATGGTTGTAAACGCCCCACTTGTGGCAAGAAAGGCGGAACCTGGGCAATTTATTATTCTACGCTCTCACAGTGATGGAGAAAGAATTCCCCTAACAATATGTGATTATGACCGTGAAAACGGCACTATTACTATAGTTTATCAAATAGTAGGCACAGCAACACGCAAGCTGGATACATTAGAAGAAGGCGAGAATATTGTAGACTTTGTTGGCCCACTGGGCAATCCGTCCCACACAGAGGGGCTTAAAAAAGTCGCTGTTGTTGGTGGTGGTGTTGGTTGTGCTATTGCATACCCTGTTGCAAAGAAACTACATGCTCAGGGTGCAGAGGTTCACTCCATTGTCGGCTTTAGGAACAAGGACCTCGTGATACTAGAGGACGAGTTCAAGGCTGCAAGTACCAAGCTTGCTATTATGACAGATGATGGTAGTTATGGCACACAGGGGCTTGTTACCAACTGCCTAAAAGAGCTTATCGACAGTGGCGAACAATATGACGAAGTAATTGCTATTGGCCCACTTATTATGATGAAATTTGTTGCACAGCTAACAAAAGAATATGGCATAAAAACCACAGTTAGCATGAACCCTATCATGATAGACGGTACTGGTATGTGTGGCGGTTGCCGACTAACTGTTGGTGGCGAAACAAAGTTTGCGTGCGTAGATGGCCCCGAGTTCGACGGACATGAGGTGGACTTTGCAGAGGCTATGGCACGTGGCTCAATATACAAAAATTTCGAGAAACAAGACTACGAAGATACCTGTAATCTACTAAACAAGGAGGTGCAATAATTATGCCTAATATGTCACTAAAGAAGAACGAAATGCCTGTACAAGACGCGCATATCCGTTGCACTAACTTTACCGAGGTTGCTCTGGGCTACTCCGAAGAACAAGCTGTGGACGAGGCTAATCGTTGCCTAAAATGCAAGCACAAGCCATGTGTCAATGGATGTCCAGTAGCTATAGATATACCTGCTTTTATAGCAGAGGTGCAGAACGGCGACTTCGAGGCTGCGTACCAGTCTATCAGCAAGGCGTCTTCCCTACCAGCTGTTTGTGGCAGGGTGTGCCCACAGGAAACACAGTGCGAAGAAAAATGTGTTCGCGCTATAAAAGGCGAGCCTGTCGGCATAGGCAGACTAGAGCGCTTTGTTGCTGACTGGCATTTTGCAAACACAACTGCAAAAGCTGTAAAACCAGCATCAAACGGCCATAAAGTTGCTATTATCGGCTCTGGCCCTGCGGGTCTTGCGTGTGCAGGAGAGCTTGCAAAAAAAGGCTATGATGTTACTATTTTCGAGGCACTACACCTTGCTGGTGGTGTGCTTGTATACGGTATTCCAGAGTTCCGCTTACCAAAAGACATTGTCCAACGTGAGATAGACACACTAAAAGAGCTTGGTGTAAAAGTAGAGCGTAATGTGGTTATCGGCAGGTCAATAGCTATCGACGAGCTTTTTGAGGAAGGCTATGAGTCTGTATTTATTGGTAGTGGTGCTGGTCTGCCTCGCTTTATGAACATACCCGGCGAGAACCTAAATGGAGTATACTCCGCTAATGAGTTCCTAACACGTGTAAACCTTATGAAAGCTTACCATGATACAAGCTCTACCCCACTACTAAAAGCAGAAAAAGTCGCTGTTGTTGGTGGTGGTAATGTTGCTATGGACGCTGCTCGTTGTGCAAAGCGTCTAGGTGCAAAAGAAGTCTACATTGTATACCGTCGTTCCATGGACGAACTCCCTGCTAGGGCAGAGGAAGTTGAGCATGCTCACGAAGAAGGCATCATATTCAAGCTACTCACAAACCCTATCGCTATAAAAGACAATGGTAACGGCTTTGTCGGCGCTATGACTTGTGTAGAAATGGAGCTTGGCGAGCCAGATGCTAGTGGCAGACGTAGCCCAGTAACAAAGGCTGACTCTGAGTTTGACATAGAGCTTGACTGCGTGATAATGGCTATAGGTACTTCGCCAAACCCACTCATCAAGTCCACTACACAGGGGCTTGACACTCAGCGTTGGGGTGGTATTATAGCTGATGAAAACGGCTTGACATCTCGTGAGGGTGTTTATGCTGGTGGCGATGCTGTAACAGGTGCTGCAACAGTAATCCTAGCTATGGGTGCTGGCAAAGACAGCGCAAAGGCTATCGATGAATACATTATGTCTAAGACTCAATAACACTATTATATATAAGCCAACTTTTACAATTTTGTAGGAGTTGGCTCACTCCTAAAACCACCAAACTTTCTTACTTTCTATACACCAAAAAATTTATTTTTAAAAAAGCTCAAAAAAGCTTGACTTCATCTCACGCTTATGCTATACTATTATAGCACTGAGGAAATTAAATATCGCGGAGTGGAGCAGTTGGTAGCTCGTCGGGCTCATAACCCGAA
>CAYJFF010000107.1:0-9451 GCA_964369345.1 uncultured Oscillospiraceae bacterium | reverse complement strand
ACCTCATCTAGTAGTGATGATACCTCATCTAGTAGTGATGACACCTCATCTAGTAGTGATAGTACAGCTAGTAGCGAGGATACTTCTACCAGTAGCGAAGACACAACCACAGAAAATAGTGCTGACACCAGCACAGAGGAATAAAAAAACAGCCACGACCGCACTTTCTGCATAGTCGTGGCTGTTTCTATTTATATGTGTATCACCATGAAAATGATGTCGCAAACATCGCAATAACCAGAAGAACTATCCCAATATTAACAACAACACCTATCAATCCTATAATAAATTGCAGCATGCCGCCCCTGTTCCAAGTTTCTTGTGCCTTGTCAAATGCATCAGCGGACGGAAACTTGCCACTGTTCCATGCCCATTCGTTGCCTTTTGCGCCACATACAAATATCCAAACAATATTGAATATAGGTATTAGTACCAGTAGTGGTAGCTTAGTTTCATTACCCAACCCCCACATAAAATTAAAGCTAAACGCGCCCCAGTTCCACTTGCCTAGGCAGTCTGGCTGGGATTTATAAGTTGGTGTATCATAGCTATACTGGTTATTGTATGGCTGTTGATTATAATTATTATCCATTGTCCATTCTCCTTGTATCAGTTATAGTAATAGTAGTCAGTGAAACCGTCCATCATTCCTTCTAGTACAAACATGTTGGTTAGTATGAGGAATGTTATAATTATCATGTAAATTACTGATAGCGCTATAGAAATAAAGAACGAGTACTTGCCTGCTTTGTTCCATGTGCGCTGTGTGGTTTCAAACTCCTCTATAGTCCTAAAATTACCTGTTCTCCACGCCATTTCGTTGCCTTTTACGCCAAATATAATTATTGCAACAAAGTACCCTATGCTAGTAGCGCTTGAGATTACTGGCACTGCTGCACCAACAAAAGAGAGTGCTATATACCCCAACCATATGTAAAATGGTAGCATAACCTTGTTCCCCCACCCCCAGAATGGCATGAATAAGAATGCTCCCCAGTTCCACTTGTTTATGCTAGGTGGCACTGGCGCTGGTGGATACTGATATTGTGGCGCTGGATTGTATCCATATTGTTGTTGTGAATTCTGCTGTTGGTAGTGTGGTGGTTGGTTGTAACCCTGTGGTGGCGGTGGATTGTAGCCCTGCTGTGGCGGTGGTGGGTTATAGCCTTGTTGATGGTTATCTTGATTATTTTCCATTATTATGCCTCCATTTGCTATTATTGATTTTATTATACTTTCTTTTTAGTGATATTGCAAGCTTTATCGTGTTAAATATATATAATATGCTTGAAAAATAGTTTTTGTACTTGCAAGTTTCACAGTTATGATATACAATTAAAAAAATCAATAAATATGCAAAACCTTTATGCATTTTTACCATTGAGTGAATTGATGTAAAGTGATAAAATTGTACGCAGTGGGATTACAGTTGTTCACGTCACGTGAATGAAAATAGTCATTCCCAGCTTACAAAACTCCATTTACTGGGTGATTATATAATATTTATGCCATATAATAGGGCGGAACGGAGCATCAATATGAGTGAAGCTAAACCAACACTGTTACTTGTAGACTCTTCTGTATTACCAGAAGTTTTTGTACGTGTGGTAGAGGCAAAGAAAATGTTAGCCACGGGTGCTGTGAAAAGCTACTCCGAAGCAGCCAAGCAAGCAGGCATATCCCGTAGTGCATTGTATAAATATAAAGATAGCGTGTTTACACACAATGTAGAGGACGGCTATGTGGCAACGCTTAACTGTACGCTAATGGACCACCCCGGCGTGCTGTCCACTATGATAAATAAGATTAGTGCTATGGGTGCTAATATCCTTACTGTAAACCAAAATATACCTGTGGACGGTGTTGCACCTGTTAGTATATCCATACGTGCAGACCACAACACAGAAATGCCAAACTTAGTAGAAGAAATATCTAAGCTAACTGGCGTAGTAGAGGCTAAGTTGTTATCAACACGATAATTTCACCATAAAACAATTGATAGGAGATATACTATGAAAATAGCTATTCTAGGACACGGAGTAGTAGGCTCGGGCGTGGCTGAAGTAATTCTTACAAATAACGGCTTGATATCTAAAAAAATGTCAGAGAAAATGGAAATCAAACATATACTGGATTTAAGAGAGTTTCCAGAGCTACCATATAGCGACCTTTTTACAAAAGATTTTGCAGATATACGTGATGATGACGAGGTTGCTGTAGTGGCAGAGGTAATGGGTGGTATAGAGCCAGCATTTACTTTTACAAAAGAGTGCCTATCACGTGGTAAAAGCGTAGTTACCAGCAACAAGGAGCTAGTTGCACGCTATGGCGCAGAGCTACTGCAACTTGCATCTGCAAATAACTGTAACTATTTCTTCGAGGCAAGCGTTGGTGGTGGTATCCCTATTATAAAACCAATGCATAGGTGTCTTGATGCTAACGAGATAACAGAGATTGCTGGTATCCTTAATGGCACAACAAACTTTATCCTGACCAAGATGTACGCCGAGGGTATGAAGTTTAAAGATGCACTGGCACTAGCACAGGAGCTAGGCTATGCAGAGCGTAACCCTGCCGCAGATATAGACGGGCACGACGCTTGCAGAAAAATCTGTATACTATCTTCCCTTGCTTTTGGTACACATATCTACCCAGATAGCATATACTGCGAGGGTATCACCAATATCACCCCACAAGATGTCGCGTATGCTACACAGTGGGGAGGCGTAATAAAGCTTGTTGGTCGTGCAAAGAAAATGCCAAATGGTAAATTTGCTATTAACCTAAGCCCAGCACTGCTACCAAAGAGTAGCCCTCTAGCACGCGTAGATGATGTGTTCAATGCTGTTATGGTGCGTGGTAATGCAGTAGGTGAGGTTATGTTCTATGGCCCCGGTGCTGGCAAACTACCTACAGCATCTGCCGTTGTTTCTGATATAATAGAAGCTACACGCCACTGTAGAGCAACACTGTGCACATTGGCATGGCAAGATGGAGACGGTAGCACTGTGGAAGCACACGACAACTGCCCTGTAAAAGCATTTTTACGTCTAGAAGACAAACCAGAAACTAGCGCTATGGCTTATGCACTTTTTGGTGAGGTGCACCCACTGGAGTCCATCGGTGATGATGTTGCTATTATTACAGGTGAGCTAACAGAGCATGCACTTACAGAGAAAATAAACGCTCTAAAAGAAAATGATATTGCTGTATTATCTGTAGTACGTATTCTTGAGGACTAACCACAGAACGGAGAAAACTAATGATAGAGATAAAAGTACCTGCAACCAGTGCGAATATCGGCTCAGGCTTTGACTCGCTAGGTTTGGCAATTGATATGTACAACCGTGTTTGGATGGAAAAGCATGACGGTGTTTGGATAGAAAGTGCGGATGACATAGCTATACCACTGGACGAAAACAACCTGATATATAAAACTGCAAAGTACCTGTTTGATATATGTGGCAAGGAGCTATCTGGGCTACATATAAAACAAGAAAATGTAATACCAATGGCACGCGGTCTAGGCTCTAGCTCTGCGTGTATCGTGGCAGGGCTTATAGGTGCAAACGAGCTTATGGGCAAGCCACTAAATAGCGAAGATATAGTAAATATGGCAGCAAATATGGAGGGACACCCAGACAACTCCACACCCGCTATACTGGGAGGCCAAGTAACTGCTGCTATGGAGAATGGCAAGGTTTATTATTCTAGAACAGCTATAAAAGACGATATTAAATTTGCTACTCTTATCCCAAATTTTGAGCTAAAGACCAGCCAAGCAAGGGCAGCACTACCGCGAGAGGTAAACCTAAAAGGCGCAGTATATAACCTATCTAGGGCGGCACTGATGGCTAGTAGCCTTGCAACTGGCAAGTACGAGAACCTGCGTGTAGCTTGCCAAGATAAACTGCACCAGCCATACAGGCTACCACTTATAGAGGGTGGCGATATGGTACTGCGTAGCTGCTATGAGTTTGGTGCTTATGGTGCTTATATCAGTGGTGCAGGCTCTACCCTTATGGCTATAGTACCAGCAGATAACGAGAATTTTTACCGCAATCTACGCTGTCACCTAGACGCCGCTGGCAAGGGCGACTGGAAACTATATATGCATAATGCAGAGAACGTGGGCACTCAAATATCCGTGGTGTAAATAAATATATATATTATACTATTTGTTTAATATTAAAAACAAAAATAATTAGCGAAATGGAGCATTATATATGTCATTAATTGTACAAAAATTTGGCGGTACATCAGTTGCAAACGCCGAAAGAATTATGAATGTTGCAGATATTGTTACAAAGACTTTTGATGCAGGTCATCAAGTTATTGTTGTGGTATCCGCACAGGGTGACACTACAGACGACCTGATAGAAAAAGCAAAAGAGATAAACGCAAAACCAAGCAAGCGTGAGATGGACGTTCTGCTATCTACTGGTGAGCAAATCTCTATATCTCTACTAGCTATGGCTATACAAAAGCTGGGCTATGCTGTAAAATCGCTTACAGGCTGGCAAGCTGGCTTTGTTACTAACTCTACACATGGCAATAGCCGTATACGTAGGATAGATAACGAGCGTATGAACACAGAGCTAGACAAAGGCAATATTATCATCGTTGCTGGCTTTCAGGGGCTTAATAGATATGATGATATTACCACACTGGGGCGTGGTGGCTCTGATACCAGTGCAGTTGCTATTGCAGCAGCGCTAAACGCAGACCTTTGCCAGATATATACAGATGTTGACGGTGTCTATACAGCAGACCCACGTATTGTAAAAACAGCACAAAAGCTAGACTCTATATCTTTTGATGAGATGCTAGAGCTTGCAAGCCTTGGCGCACAGGTACTACACACACGTAGCGTAGAAATGGCTAAAAAATATAATGTTAATCTTGAGGTACTATCTAGCCTGAGCAGAAAGCCAGGTACTGTAATTAAGGAGGATAATAAAGTGGAAAAAATGCTAATCAAAGGTGTTGCAAAAGATAATAATATCGCAAGACTATCTATACTGGGTGTTCCCGATATGCCGGGCGTTGCTTTTAGGGTGTTCTCTGCACTAGCTACAAAGGGTATTAACGTAGATATCATTCTACAGTCCATAGGTAGAAACGGCACAAAAGACATGGCTTTCACAGTGGAGGCAAACCAAATGGACGAGGCTATGGAGCTACTACAAGCACTGAAAGAGCAAGTGGGCGCAGAGCAAGTACTATGCGATGATAATGTATCCAAAGTATCCATCGTTGGTGCTGGTATGCAGTCAAACGCTGGTGTTGCTGCAAAAATGTTCGAGGCACTTTCTGACGCAAACATCAATATCCATATGATATCCACAAGCGAGATTAAAATATCTGTTCTTATCTGCAAAGATGATGTAAACAGTGCTGTTGCAGCTGTTCACGACGCATTTATGAACTAATCTAGATAAAAATATTAGCAGGAGCTGTTCATCATAGAATAGCTCCTGCTTTTCGCTTTTTTTCGCACTATTACCATAGCATAATATTATGGTAAATATCCTGCTCTGTTGCCTGTATATTTGCGCTAAGGTTACGTGAGTAGTTTATAGTACCACGCCTGTACACTATGGGCAGTATAACTTTTTCCTCTACCAGTTTCTCCTCCAGTGCCGACTGTGGCAGTGTTCCATCTTTTACCTGCCAGTATATATCATATAGCTCCTGTGACTCGTGCGTTTTGGAGTTGTACAGGCTCTGTGGGAAAATCAGCTCTTGCAAATCCAAGTTTGCTGGGGTCTTTACCTCCCCTATATACAACTGATACTCACCCATGAGCACACGTCTTTCATACTCTGCAAAGCTAAGTGCCTGTATTTGTATGCCTATACCAGCCTCTGCATATGTCTCTTGTATCACCTCTGCACACTCTACATGGTATGGGTTTTCCTCGTTTACTATCAGTACAAAATCCAGCAATGTGCCACTCCCAGACAGTATATTGTTGCTGTTTAGTCTCCAACCATTTTCCTCTAGCACTGCTAGCTGTTGCTGTGGCGATATTTTATCCACTTTCTCTGGCACTGTGGTTCGTAGTATCGGGTTTATGGGAATATCTGCTGGTGTTGCATAGTTCTCATATACACGGCTGGCTATATCTGCACGTGGCATTAGCACATACAGGGACTCTCGCACCAGCTCATTATAGTTAAACAAGCTCTCATTCACTGCCATATACACCAGATTGCTCAGTGTAACTTGCTTTACACTTGCACCTGTGCTATACACAAAGTCGTTTTGCAAGTCAGAGTAAAAAAAGTCTAGCTTGCCCTCCATTAGCGCAAATGCCGAGTCCTGCACCTCTGGTATATCAACAAGCCTTATCTGCTCTATACTCTGGCTATCTGTAGCGTAGCTGTTATTCACTGTCAATGTGTTCGAGCTTTCGTTATACCTAAATCTGCCTATGCCCTCAGGCACTTCTAGCGTTTCTGTACCTTCTTTATATATCGGGAATACCAAGTTCCTCTCAAAGTATACATCAGGTGTATTAAGTGTTATTACCACCGTGTAGTCATCAGTTGCGCTAACCTGTGCTATGTTATCCAGCGTTGCTGCATAGTTTGGTGACTGCTGTGCAGCCTCTATAGATGCTACTACATCTGCCGATGTCAGCTTTTCACCACTATCAAAGAACAGGTTATCCTGTAGCTTAATACTACATCTTAGTGCTTGCGAGTCTATCTCCAGTGCTAGCCTGTACTCAAACTCGCCCATTTCTGTCTGTGCTAATAGTGGGTCTGCCAGTAGCCCAGAAAGGTATAGGTTTGGTATTGTGGTGCATGTAAAGCTATTCAGCGTGTCGTCCATATTCCACGATATACTTATAACGCTCTCGCTCTGCTGTAGCTCTTCTTCCTCTTGTATTATCTCGGTATCCTCACTGGTTTGCGAGGTTGGCTGTGGTGTGTCCGTGGTTGCACAACCTACCAAGAACATGCAGGCAAGTGCAAATGCCACTATTCTATTCTTTTTCATCAAAGTCCTCATCCCTTTATGCGCTACTCTACATTAACACGTGTGATACTCAGTGTTTTGCCAGTTTTGTTATCAATATCAAGCACAACACCGCTAAGCCTATGGTAGCCTGTATCATTCTCAAACCTTGTTGGCATCCTAGTCAAGAAACGCTGTAGTGCTAGCTGTGGTTTTACACCTAGCACAGAGTTAAAGCTACCACACATACCCATATCTGTAATATACCCTGTACCCTGTGGCAATATTCTCTCGTCTGCGCTCTGTATATGTGTGTGCGTGCCCACAACAGCAGACACCCTGCCATCTAGGTAAAAACCCATACATAGTTTCTCGGAGGTTGCCTCTGCGTGGAAATCCACAAGTATTATAGGCGCGTCTATCTTCTCCAGTATGCTGTCCGCCATCTCGAACGGGTTGGAGTATGCCACGTCCATATACATGCTCCCCACTAAGTTTATCACTGCTATCTTTGGCTTGCCTGGGCAGTCGTAGACAGTATACCCCCTACCAGGCGCGCTACTATGGAAATTTGCAGGGCGTATTATTTCTTCTCTGTTATCTAGGTAGTCGTATATCTCACGCCTGCGCAGTGTGTGGTTGCCCAGTGTTATTATATCCACACCACAGGCAAACAGGCTATCTGCCGATGCTGGCAATATTCCGTTACCCTCTGCGGCATTTTCGCCATTTGCAACTACAAAATCTATGCTGTGCTCTTTTTTTATAGCGCTTAGCTTGCTCTGTACAAATTCACAGCCACCACGGCCTACGATATCACCTATCATTAATATTTTCATATATTCCTCATTCTTTTAAAACTGACACATATAATTATTATGTATAGAATTTTTGCTCATAGCTTGACTTTTTGATTAAAAGTTTGTAAACTAATAGTAAAAGTTACAAACTAGCTTTAATTATACACAATATTGCATTTATTTTCTATAGTTTTTGTAATTTTAATAGCATTTTTTTGCATGAGATAGGAGAAATATTTGTGAGCACCTTGAATATTGTTTTGGTTGAACCAAGAATACCGCAAAATGTAGGTAATATCGCACGTACTTGCGCGGCAACTGGTGTGCGTTTACATTTGGTAGAGCCTATGGGCTTTTCCGTAGATAGCAAAAAGCTAAAACGTGCAGGACTGGATTATTGGAGTCATATGGACATCACTTATTACACTAGCGTTTCTGATTTTTTTGATAAAAACCCAGATGCTACTTGCAAGTTTTTCACTACCAAGGCAGAGAATTGTTATAGTGATGTCACTTACCCTGACAACACTTTTCTTTTCTTTGGACGTGAAGATGCAGGCCTGCCCGAAGAACTACTTATTGAGCATCGTAACGACTGCTTACGTATACCCATGCGCAACGGTTTACGTAGCCTAAATTTGTCCAGCTCTGCTGCTATTGCAGTGTATGAAGTACTGCGTCAGTGGGATTTTCCAGAGCTTGCAAACAAGGGCACATTACACAACTACAACTGGGAGGATTTTAGCGATGATTAAAATAATAGTTGACTCTGCTTGTGATATACCACCAAGCGAGCGCGAGGAATACGGTATTGAAATGCTTGGTGTTCCTATTAATGTAGACGGTAAAACTTACTACGAGGGTCATGATTTTACAAACGAGGAATACTATGGTATGCTATCGGCTGCAAAATCAATACCTACACACGCACAGGTAACTATGGTGCGTTTTGCAGAGGCTTTTTCCAAGGCTGTGTCTGACGGTTATAAGCACATTGTCTGTATCACTATAACATCCAAGGGCTCTGGCACTTGCGACGCTGCCAAGGGCGCAAAAAAGATGCTGTGCGAGGAAAACCCAGATATCGTTGATGGCGTAACAATAGACGTCATAGACTCTAAGAACTATACATATGCTTATGGTCACATAGCTGTGGGCATGGCAAAGCTTGCAAAAGAGACAAACGACTTGCAGCAAGTACTTAACTATGCATACGAGAATATAGAGCGCTACACTATTGTTGCTGGTCTTACAAACCTGACATATGCAAGAAAGAGTGGCAGAATAAGCAGTGCGGCTGCTTTTGTAGGTGAGGCTATGGGCTTTAGACCTATACTGCGCATGGTAAATGGCTCACTAGAGAGCGATAAGCGTGTACGTGGGGATAGCAAGCTTATAGCTGAGATGGCAAGCAGGTATTTCGAGCTTTCTGCCGAAGATGGCTCTATGTATTACATTGTTTCCGCCGACAGCTTGGACAACGCAAACTTGCTACTAAAAGAGATTTCTTCCACCAAGAACACATTTGGTGGTATATACAGGGTTGGCGCATCTATTACAACAAATGCAGGTCCTACAGTTTTTGGTATAGTATTTGCAGAGAAAAAATAATTCTATTGTTTTATAAGCCACAAGCTTACATTCATGAGTAAGTTTGTGGCTTTTTGCTGCTCTTTTATTAGTTT
>CAYJFF010000106.1:0-9525 GCA_964369345.1 uncultured Oscillospiraceae bacterium | reverse complement strand
AGAGTAATCACAGAGGTAGAAACTATCACCCTAACACAACAACGAAGAAACTAAAAAAACAGGCGATGTGGAAATTCCACACCGCCTGTTTTGTAATGCTGTAATTAGATAGTTACACCAATAAATTTAATAAGGAAAAGAATTGCTATGATACCAACAACAAAATCTTTCTTAGCAAATTTGCCTGTGCAAATTGTGATGATAAGGTAAGCAATAGATGCAACACCAATACCATTAGAAATAGAATATGTAAGTGGCATAAGGATTAGAGCAAGGAAAGCAGGTATAGCAGAACGTGGGTCAGCCATATCTATTTTAGAGAAACTCTTCATCATCAATACACCAACATAGATTAGTGCAGGTGCAGTAGCACACGCAGGGATAAGTGATGCAAAAGGTGCTAGGAACAAGCATATTGCAAAGCATATAGCAGTTACAAGGCTGGAAAGACCAGTTCTACCACCAGCGCTTACACCAGCAGCGGACTCAACAAAAGTTGTACAAGTAGAAGTACCGGAAACAGCACCAACAACTGTAGCAACAGAGTCACAAGTCATACATTTTGTGATGTTGATAGGGTCACCGTTTTCATCAAGCATATCTGCCTGTGCAGCTGTGCCGTATAGTGTGCCGATAGTGTCGAACATATCAACGATACAGAAAGTGATAACAAGCATGATAGCACTAGCAGCGCCGCCAATAGCAGGGCTTGTGAATGCATCTGTCCAAGACTGTGGCTGGAACACGCCTGTAATACCAACAGCAGCAAAGTCAGCAAAAGATTGTCCAACTTGTCCCAAATCGAAAGAAGGAACAACACCCATAATAGGGTAGTATAGCACAGAGATAGATAGTATGCCGATTAGCACAGCACCCTTAACCCTGTATTTATCAAGAATACCGATAAGCAATAGTCCCAAAAGTGCAAGTATAGCAGGAACAGCAGCGCGTATACCTTCTTCGCTTACAATAGCGCCGTGGATATCAACAAACTGTACTAGTACATACTGGTTTGTCTGGATAATACCAGCATTTTGGAAACCAATGAAAGCAATAAATAAGCCGATACCAGCAGGGATAGCTTTCTTTAGGCAGTCAGGTAGTGCTTTTGCCATTTTTTCACGTGCCTTTGTAATGCTGAGTATCAAGAAAACAAAGCCAGAAATAAGGATAATTACAAGACCAGCTTGGTAACCATCAACCACATTTCCACCGCTTATTATTTGAGGTAGTATAAACGAAACAAAGAAGAATGAGTTAAGACCCATACCGCAAGCCTGTGCGAATGGCATTTTTGCATATAGCGCCATAAGCAATGTGCCCACAACAGCAGCTATGATAGATGCAACATAAACCGCATTCCAAATCTGCTGGAAAGCAGGATCTGCATCAGGTGCTAGGTGGCTAAAGCCAACAACCTGATTAGGGTTTGTAACAACTATGTATGCCATTGCAAAGAAAGTAGTAAGACCAGCGATTATTTCTGCTCTAACTGTAGATTTACGCTCGGAAATCATAAAAAACTTATCCAAGTGTGTATCACTCCTTAAAATAAAATTGGCAGTATTTCGTATAATAGAATTACTGCTCAAAATTGAGTATACAGGAAATATTACAAAAAATCAATAGTTTTTTAATGGTTTGTTTGATAAATATTCACTTAATAAAGGATATATTTTAGATATTTACACAAAAAAAGGCTGTTCCATTAGAACAACCTTTGTGGTTAGGATAACCTTACCTTGAAATCAGCATAGCCAAAAGCCTTTACAAGCTCTATTTCTCCACCCTGCTTCATAAGCATAATGGACGGTAGCGCCATACCATTAAATGTATTATTTTTCACCATGGAGTAGATAGCCATATCCTCAAAAATAAGCTTATCACCCACGCTTAGCTGTGCGTCAAACGAGTAGTCACCCACAATATCACCTGCAAGGCAAGTTGGCCCTGTAAGCCTGTATGTATGTGCTTTTTCGTCAGCCTCTCCACTGCTAAATAGTGGTGGCCTGTATGGCATTTCTATAACATCTGGCATGTGGCAAGCGGCAGATACATCAAGTATTGCGATATCCATACCATTGTGCACTATATCCAGCACAGATGTAACCATATATCCAGCCCTGTATGCGATAGCCTCGCCAGGCTCTAGGTATACCTCCACGCCGTATTTCTCGCGGAACTTTTTCACACAGTCGATAAGAGCTACTCTGTCATAGTCATCACGAGTAATATGGTGTCCACCACCAAAATTCACCCATTTCATTTGTGGCAGGAACTCCCCAAACTGCGCCTCTATAGCCGCTACAGTTTCTAGTAGGGCGTCGCTGTTCTGCTCGCATAATGTGTGGAAATGCAGTCCGTCAATGCCATCAAGCATATCTGCACGGAACTGCTCACGTATAACACCCATGCGTGAGCCGATGGAGCAAGGGTCATAAATACCACCGCCCTGTGTAGAGCACATTGGGTTTATGCGAATACCAAAGCTCTTGCCAGATTTCATAGCTTTTTCACGGTATCTCTGCCATTCATTAAACGAGTTGAATATTATATGGTCGCAAATTTCTATAATCTCGTCCATTTCGCTAGGAGTATATGCAGCAGAAAAAACATGGTTCTCCTTGCTCATTTCCTCGTAGCCCAGACGTGCCTCATACAGCCCACTTGCAGTAGTACCAGCAAGGTACTCACCGATAAGTGGGTAGATAGCATACATGGAGAAAGCCTTTTGGGCGAGCAGAATTTTACAGCCCGCCTCACTAGCAACATCTCTTAGCATTTCTAGGTTGTTTATTATTTTCGCCTCGTCCACCACGTAGGAGGGCGTTTTTATATCATATAGTTCTCTGTTCATTAGTCCACCAAAGTTGGGTTAAAGTCCTCTTCCCATGGTAGCCCCCATTTGTTTAGTGCGTCCATAAATGGGTCTGGGTCAAACTCTTCTACATTCCATACGCCTGGCTTGTTCCACTCGCCTTTCATCACTAGCATAGCGCCAATCATAGCTGGCACACCTGTTGTGTAAGAAATAGCTTGAGAGCCAACTTCTTTGTAGCACTCTTGGTGGTCGCAGATGTTATACACGTAGTAAGTTTTATCTACACCGTCTTTTTTGCCACGGAAGATACAGCCAATATTTGTCTTGCCTACTGTGCGTGGGCCAAGTGTGGATGGGTCTGGCAGAACAGCCGCAAGGAACTGCATTGGCACTATCTCTTGCCCGTTAAACATAATAGGCTTGATAGATGTCATACCTACATTCTCTAGGCATTTTAGGTGTGTTATATAGCTCTGGCCAAATGTCATAAAGAAACGGATACGTTTAATGCCCGGCATATTAAGAGCAAGGCTCTCTAGCTCCTCGTGGTGTAGCAGGTACATGTCTTTCATACCAACACCCTTGAAGTCATACTC
This sequence comes from uncultured Oscillospiraceae bacterium, assembly GCA_964369345.1. Taxonomy (GTDB): domain Bacteria; phylum Bacillota; class Clostridia; order Oscillospirales; family Ruminococcaceae; genus Angelakisella. The sequence goes on along the minus strand of CAYJFF010000106.1, from coordinate 6,108 downwards.
ACGCTTAATCTCTAGTGGCTTAGTGTGCACCCAGTCACCATTTTCCCAGTAACTACCGTCTGCGCCAACTTCGCGAATATTAATCTCTGGGTTGAAGTTTGTAGCGAATGGGTAGCCGTGGTCACCGCCATTGCAGTCTAGGATATCTATGTAGTTAATCTCATCGAAGTAGTGTTTAAGCGCATATGCAGAGAAAACACCAGTTACACCAGGGTCAAAACCACTGCCCAAAACTGCACAGATACCAGCTTTTTCAAAACGCTCACGGTATGCCCACTGCCACTTATACTCAAACTTTGCATCGTCCAGTGGCTCATAGTTTGCTGTGTCCACATAGTGCACCTTTGTTGCTAGGCACGCGTCCATTATAGTTAGGTCTTGGTATGGTAGCGCAAGGTTTAGCACCACCTCTGGCTTAAAGTCATTTATAAGAGCAACTAGCTCATCCACATTATCAGCATCTACTTTTGCAGTGTGGATAATAGTCTTTGTAGTGCCCTCAAGCTTTTCTTTTAGTGCGTCGCATTTAGCTTTTGTACGGCTAGCTATCATTATCTCCTCAAAAACTTCGCTGTTTTGGCAACATTTGTGTATTGTAACGCTTGCCACACCGCCACAACCAATAATTAAACATTTTCCCATAATAGTTCTCCTATCTTCTTTTGTCATTCGTTATATTTCTATGCTGTATAAAAATCCGTGCAGTTTTCATCAAACACTAGGGATTGCAACTTGATTTTTGTAACCTTGGCACGCTTTAGGGAGTGCATAGTTTCCAGTATTGCATCTACCTTGCTCAGCGCACCCTGTAGCTCTGCAAGCACTGTGCCATTCGGCATATTTTTGGCATAGCCTGTGACACCCAGTTTCTTGGATAGGCACTCAAGCTCATACCTAAAGCCGACTTTTTGCACTTTGCCCTCAAATAATACTCTCAGCCTAATAGGTGTCATATCCTCAAACTCTTCAAACTTAAAACTTGCCACTTGTAGCTCCACATATTTGTTGCGTAGCTTTTTTAGTAAATTTTTCATAAACACCTCGCGCCCTTTTATTTTAGTTGCAGTATAATTTCGCGTGTTACCTTGCACGCAAGCGCAGTGGACGCACCACTCTGGTCATAGTGCGGTGAAAGCTCGTTGATGTCACAGCCTACGATATTAAGCTCGTTTAGCCTAAGCACTGCACGCATTAGCTCCTTGAAATCTATACCACCTGCCTCCGGTGTACCAGTGCCCCAAAAGCAAGATGGGTCTAGCACATCAAGGTCGAGTGTGAAATATACGGGCTTGCCTTTTAGCTTGTCTATGATATTGTGGAACTCTACAGTGTCAAATTTATATAGATGTGTATGCTCTTTTGCAAACTCAAACTCGTGTCGTTCGCCACTGCGTATGCCAAACTGATATATTTTATCATCACCAAGAAAGTTCCATATCTGCTTGATAACACCAGAATGTGTCAGCTCCTCGCCCATATATTCATCACGTAAGTCAGTGTGGGCATCAAAATGCACAATATGCAGGTCTGGGTATTTTTCGTACACAGCACGCACAGCACCAAGTGTCACAAGGTGCTCACCACCTAGCATAACAGGGGTTTTGTTGTCATCTAGCACTTTTTTTGTGTATGCATAGGTGTCGTCCAGCACTTTTTGGGGACTGCCAAAAGGTAGCTCTAGGTCACCACCGTCAAATACAGCAATCTCTGTCAAATCTCTGTCGCAGTATGGGGAGTAGGTTTCTATGCCAAAGCTCTCGCTGCGTATAGCGGACGGGCCAAACCTAGTACCGGGGCGAAAAGACGTAGTCCCGTCAAACGGCACACCAAACAGCACAATGTTGGCATCGTCATACTCGGCATCACAGCCGATGAATGTGTGTATATTCTTATTCATTATCAAAAAGCAACTCCTCCACATATTTTGGTAGGCAGAAACAGCCAGCGTGTAGCCTGCTAGAGTAGTAGCGTGTTTCTATATCTAGGCTATTCCATTTCTCTGCACACATATCACCAGTGGGGTGCAGTGTTTTTGACGCATAGCCAAATAGCCAGTGCCCAGATGGGTATGTGGGTATATGTGCTTGATACACAGTAGCAATGGGGAAACAGCTAGATATACGCTTGTGCGCACGTCCTGTTGCTATTGCGTCCTCCTCGTAAAACGGGCTCTCGTGCTGGTTTACCATAATGCCACTGTCGGTTAGTGCACTGTAGCAGTTACCATAGAACTCTTTTGTAAACAGCACCTCGCCAGGGCCAGATGGGTCCGTAGAATCCACTATTATCAGGTCGTATTTATTTGCTGTGTGACGGATAAACTTTAGCCCGTCCTCTATGTGTATAGTTGCCTTTGGGTTTTCAAAACCACATGCTGTCTGTGGTAAAAACTCCTTGCAAACCTCTATTACACGCTCATCAATCTCTACTAGGTCTATTTTTTCTATCTGTGGATACTTGCCAAGCTCACGCAAGATACCACCGTCACCAGCACCTATAACGAGCACAGTTTTTATATCTGGGTTTACAGCCATGGGCACGTGCACCATCATTTCGTGGTATACAAACTCGTCTTTTTCGGTCATCATCATAACACCGTCCAGTGTCAGGAACTTGCCAAACTCATAGCTTTTGCATACAGAAATATCTTGGTAATCACTCTTTTCGCTATGTAGCTGTTTTTCTATCTTAATAGAAAACCGAACATTGGGTGTGTGGTATTCGCTATACCATAAATCGTCCATTATTCTACCCCCTTTTCAGTACATTTAGCCTTGTTGCGTCCATGGTTTCTGGGCCAGTTATTAGACAACCTTTGCTTTTTGCATATTCTATATAGTCTATAACCTCTCGTGTTATTAGCTCGCCAGGTGCAAGAATGGGTATACCTGGTGGGTAGCACATAACAAACTCACAGCATATCTCACCCTCGCAGTCGTTGGTGGGCAGGCTGATTTTATCTGCATAAAATGCCTCCTGTGGGGACAGCGCTACCTCTGGCGAGATATACTCGCTCTCTAGCATGCCTGTGGTGTCTTTTTTATACAAACGCCTAATCTCTGCAAGTGCACTGATAAGACGCTCTATATTCTTGTTTTTGTCGCCCACGGATATATAGGCTAGTATATTTCCCAAGTCGCCAAACTCTATTTGTATGTCATATTCATCACGGAGCAAGTCATAGACCTCTTTGCCAGCAAGCCCCAGTGCCAGTGTGTTTACAGATAGCTTGGTGGTGTCAAAGTCGAACACACTATCGCCATTTATAATCTCTCGTGAATACGCATAGTAGTCGCCAATCTCGTTTATTTCTTCCCTTGCATATTCTGCGAATTTCTGCACTTTCTTGAAAACAGCCTCGCCATCTAGTGCTAGGTTCCTGCGTGATATATCTAGGCTAGAGAGTAGCAGATAAGAGCCACTTGTGGTCTGTGTTAGGTTTATTATCTGCCTAACATAATGCTCGTTTATATCTTTGCCACACAGCAGTATAGAGCTCTGTGTTAGTGAGCCACCTGACTTGTGCATGCTAACGCTTGCCATATCTGCACCTGCTGCCATAGCACTTATTGGCATATTCTTACCAAAGTAAAAATGTGTACCATGTGCCTCATCAGCAAGTACTTTCATACCGTTGCTATGTGCAATCTCTACTATGGATTTTATATCAGAGCAAATGCCGTAGTATGTGGGGTTATTCACCAGCACAGCTTTTGCAGTGGGGTTATTCTCTATAGCTTTTTTGACATCGGCAACGGACATACCTAGTGCAATACCCAGCCTTGTGTTTGTCTGTGGGTTGATGTAAACAGGTATAGCGCCACAGATAACAAGTGCGTTTATAACACTCTGGTGCACGTTACGTGGTAGTATGATTTTATCACCACGCTTTACACTTGCAAGTATCATTGCCTGTACGGAGGAGGTAGTGCCACCCACCATAAAAAACGAGTGCGCAGCCCCAAATGCCTCTGCTGCCAGCTCCTCTGCCTCTTTTATAACAGATGTGGGGTGGCATAGATTGTCAAGACACTGCATAGAGTTTACATCCATACTCATACACTGCTCACCCAAAAAGCTAGTAAGCTCTGGGTTACCTTTGCCACGCTTGTGGCCTGGAACATCAAATGGTACTATTTTGTTGTTTTTTAGCTTTGTTAGTGCCTCTAATATCGGCGCACGCTTTTGTGCTTTCATTCTCGTCCCTCCATATTAATAGCAATAGCCACTCACAAAATACGTGGGACTAAAGGTTTGTTATAGTTAAGTCGCCATTGCTCTCTGCCACATCAAAAAAATGTGGGCGTTCCAATGGGTTTTTATTTGGTCTATGCAGTGTCAGCATTAGCTGTCCATCCAAATTTTTGAACAACATACCATGCCCACCGTCTTTTGCAAACAAGGGAACATCTCTATGCACCCAAGGGCCTTTTATATCCCCACTCTGGGAAAAGCTGATAGCCTGAATATAGTTATCATCAGCAATGCTTGACCAAATCATAGCAAGGCTACCATTCTCCATATCATATAGGAAAGGGCCGTCCGTAATATAGCGTGGCGCACCTGTGTCTGCCCAAGCAGGCATGGAGGCGGAGAAAAGCGTAATAGGCTCGCCCACTGCGTGTGTAAGGTCGCCGGAAAGCTCCACTAGGCACATTCTGCCATCAATAACCTGTGTGTGCTCGTGGCAAAATACCATGTATGGCGTCTGGGATTTATCTACATATAGCGTAGCGTCCAGACAGTGCCAGCCTGTTGGTGTCACAAAATCATGGCTATGTGGCACAAACTTGCCGTCAGGCGTATCTGCGCGCAAAATCTGACATCGTACTTTGGTATCAGGTGTGGAAAAAGTAGCAAACATATAAAAACTGCCATTGTATAGGTGGACTTCTGGTGCCCAGTTATTTTTATAATCAAGGCCGAACTCACAAGAGTTAAGAACTTCTTTTGGCCCTGTCCACTCACCATTTAGGTCGTCAGAAACATAAACATCAAAGCCAGTTGCCCTAGACCAAGCAGTTTCGCCCCTTGTTCCGTACATATAGTATTTACCCTCGTGAACAAGCACAAATGGGTCCCTTATATTAATATCACAAATTTTCATAATAGTGCTCCTGTTGATTAGCGGTAGACATTCATGCCACTAAAAATCTCTATCATCTCTTTGCGCAGAGCGTTGGTAATATCAAGGCGTGTCTTAGGGTCTATCTCGTAGACATCTGCATTAAACAAGTAGTTTTGCAGTATTATATCCTTGATAAGCATTTTTGTGTGGAAAATGTTGGACTGGTACATATTAACATCTATAGCGTCGTATTTTTCCAGTGTTTCACTAGCAATGTAGTCCTGTATAGAAGAAACTCTGTGGTCCATAAACAGCTTTTTACCGCTAACATCGCGTGTGAAACCGCGCACACGGTAATCCATAGTAATGATATCGGAGTCAAAGCTACTTATAAGAAAATCTAGCGTAGATAGTGGTGTAATCTCGCCACAGGTGGCAACATCAATATCCACCCTAAAAGTAGCAATGGAGTTTTCTGGGTGGTACTCTGGGTATGTGTGCACAGTAACGTGGCTCTTGTCCAGATGTGCAACAACTGTCTCACCACTACGGTTTTTTGCCATTTTTTCATCTGCAATAAGCAGTGTAACAGACGCACCCTGTGGCTCATAGTCCTGCTTGGATATATTAAGCACGGTAGCACCTATCATCTCTGTTAGCTTGGTTAGTATATCCGTTAGCCTGTCAGAGTTATACTGCTCATTGATATATTTGATATAGTCACGCTGTTCACGAGCTGTTTTTGCATAACAAATATCGTAAATATTAAAGCTGAGCGCTTTTGTTAGGTTATTAAAACCATAGAGTTTCAGTTTGTCCGACATTTTTCTAGCCTCCCAAAATAAAAAAAGGTATATCGCACATACGATACACCTTTAAAATAGTCTTTGTAGCACCACAAAATAAGCGCTATTTGTCAGAGTTTGTTAGCAATCATTACTTTCACTAATACAGGCAACACAAAGCGCATAGCCTGACTCTTATTGACCTTTTTACAAGTGTGTACCATAGTACACTTCGGGCGAATGAACCCAACAGGC
>CAYJFF010000105.1:1656-9534 GCA_964369345.1 uncultured Oscillospiraceae bacterium | reverse complement strand
AGACGGAGAGCGAGGCTATGTCACTGAAAGACACACTGGACTGTATGCGAGTGATGGACAGTTTACAGAAACAGTTCTATAAATAAACAGCACATAGAGGTGTTTAGGAGGTGCGTCATAGAGGTGTCGAAAAAGCTTGCAGAAAGTGAGAAATATTTAATACAAAGCGAGTTTGAAGCAGTTTATTTAGTTTTTAAACAATCTCAAAGGAAAGTGAAAATTGGAGATTTTTATGGTGACTCTGATATGGCGGTTATCTCCGAAGATGAACAAATATGTGTTATGTGTGGGTGTGGGATAATAATTTATTATTTGAATGAGCCATTCCAAGAATACTGCTATACATCGAGTGAAAGCAACCAATGGGTTGAGCTTGGTAGAGAGCAAAATAATGAGATATGGTTTAATAATATAAAGTTTATAAGTGATACGAAAGTAGAAGTCATAACTGAAAATAGTCAAGTTATTGTCATCGACGTGTAGATAATAATTATAAAAAGAAAGAAGATGCCACATTTTTTGTGACATCTTCTTTTGTGCATATACTAGGCGTGCGTCGTTACTTATGTGCTTTTGTGTCAAGATATTTGAGCTGTTCAGCAATGTCTTTTTGTATAGCATTAACGGTTAAACAAAGAATGGTGAATACAATGCCAACTGCGAAAAAAGTTACCATAATCATTACAAAAAATGGGTTGTTCATAAAGCCATGCTTAAAAAACTCTGCTCCTCCACCTAGAAATCCTACTATTGATAGAATAAAAGAAACAACTGATAATAAAGCTATGACAATTTTGATTTTTTGAGTTCTTTCTAGCAAGTACATTTTTCCCTCCCATTATATAAATAATCTACACCACAAGTTTCACACACGAGATGTGATTATCGCTCTATACAAATTATATCGTCATTGCCTGCGGCGGCTCGCCGTATATAAATAATCTGTAGTGGTGGCTCGCCGCACCATTAGTCTTTGGCTACTATAGTGCATATAGCCTGTGGTAGGTTATCGGCTGTTGCAGTTACTGAGATAGCACCAGCTGTGCCCTTTAGGGAGCGCAAAATAGCCATGCATTTGCCGTTATATAGCTTGCAGTGTGTCTCGCTAAATGTGCGTGTGTCGGTGGCATCACCATTATCAGATGCAAGATACTCGCCACAGCCCTCTACAGCAAATGTAACACAGGTGCTGTCTGTTGGGCAAACTGTACCCTTATCATCTACAGCTGTGCACCTAACAAATACAACTTCGTCACCGTCAGCAGATATCTCTGTCTTTTCAGGCTCTAGTATTAGCTTGGCAACTGTCCCTGCTGTGCGGACAATATCTGTAACACTACTATCCTCTACAGCGACTACTTTCAGCTCGCCAGCCTCAAATTCTACGCCCTCCCATATCAGCCTATAGCGACGTAGCTCGTCTGTCTTATCTTTTCTTTGCACACCCAGAGATTTACCGTTTAGGAACAACTCTGCACTGTCAAAGCTTGTGTAGCAGTGCACATCTACCACGTCACCAGCGGTCCAGTTCCAGTGTGGGAAAAGGTGCATAACTGGCTTGTCCGTCCAGCGTGCCATGTATGAGTATGTACGGTCTTTCTCTAGACCTACTAAGTCATATATACCAAAATATGAGCTGCGAGATGGCCACTCCTCACGGTATGGGGTAGGCTCGCCAAGATAGTCAAAGCCAGTCCATACAAACTCACCAAATACAAAATCATAGTCCTCCTGTGCAGCAAACTCACGTTCTGGCACATATGCCCAAGGTGGGGACTCTGTATCATAGGAGCTGACTTGTAGGTTCTCACGGATTTTTGCGTTGCAAACCTCTGCCGGCAAGAAATACTCCCCGCGGGAGCTAACGCAGGAGCTAGTTTCGCTACCGTACATAATAATATCTGGGTATTTCTCGTGCAGTTCCTTGTACAAATGTGGCTTGTAGTTTATACCAGCGATATCCACAACCTCTGCAAAGCCGTTATCAAAGGCACTGACAGTGTTGTTAAACCCACAGGTGGTGGGGCGTGTGGGGTCTGCATGCAGACAAATACTCTGCAAACGTCTTATGACAGGCAGGAACTCCCTAGAGCGTTGTTCCAAAATCTCATTACCCAGCGACCACATAATAACACAGGGGTGGTTGCGGTCACGCTTAACCATATCCACAAGGTCCCTCTTGGACCATTCCTCAAAATACTTTCCGTAGCTATTTGCTATCTTCATCAACTGCCATTCGTCAAAAGCCTCGTCTATAACCACAAGACCATACTCGTCGCATAGCTCCAGTAGCTCTGGGGCTGGTGGGTTGTGGCTACAACGTATAGCATTAACACCTATATCCATTAGCTTTTGTAGCTGGCGCGCAATAGCAGATTTATTAACAGCTGCACCCAGAGCACCTAGGTCGTGGTGCATGCAAACACCTTTTAGCTTTACATTTTCGCCATTTATCAAGAAGCCCCTGTTTGCATCAAAACGCAGTGTCCTAATACCAAATTTTGTAGTACAAACATCTTTTTCTACACCGTCTATAATTAGCGTAGCAGTCAGTGTGTACAGGTAACCCTCGCCAATATGCCAGCGATTATAGCTGTCCAAACGTAGCTCACGTGTTACCACGGGCTTTGCAGATGTAGTAACATGGTCATACACTGCATTTCCGTCCATATCTTTTATAACAAAGTGAATTTGGCGCTGTGGAGCGTCGCTAACTACAGATAGCTGGCAACAAACACCCACGCTGTCGTCCTCCACCACTGTGCTTATATACATTGGGCAGTATGGGAAATATGCGTCTTGCTTTTCTACAAGTCGCACATTACGGTAAATACCAGCACCTGGGTACCACCTAGAAGATGAGTGCTCTGGACGAACATTTACAGCCAAAATATTGTCACTACCAGCAGTTACATAGTCGGTGATATCTGCACAAAAAGATGAGTAGCCATATGGGCGAGTAGCACACTCGTTGCCATTAACATACACGACACTGTTACACATAACACCATCAAACTCAAGAAAAACACGCTTGGCAGTAGGGGAGATATCCAGTTTTCTGCGGTACCAAGCGTGGTCGGTTATTGGCAAGCCGCCTGTACGCCCCACGTGGACAATTGCAGTCTTGATACCATCGGCAATAACGCTTGCAGACTGCTTGTCATTATCTGGGTGAAAAGGACCCTCTATCGCGTAGTCGTGCGGTACACGTACAATTCGCCAATTCTTATCATCATATTGTGGGGAACTTGCGTCCTCGTCTGTGCATTTGCAAAATTTCCAGTCATAATTTAACAGTGTTACGCTCATAGTAAAAAGCTCCGTTCTGCCAGATGTATGGCGTTATGTATTTGTGGACAATGTGCTGTAATTAGAATTTTTAGCCCTTTGATTTAATTATAGCATAGCTGTGTGGAATAGTATATATAATTTTGCGTACAAATACTATAATTTTAGTGAAATACAAAAGTAAAACACCGATACAGAGCAGTGTTTCCACAAAGTATCGGCGTTCAGGTTAATGTTATAAATGTGAGTTATTAATTTCTTCTTGGTTTAATGCATGGCGTCGCTGAAATGCCTCCATCTCCTGTGGCTGAAAAGACTTGATTTTCTCTGGGTCGTACAATGTGTAGGTGTCTTTACCTCTGCTTTTTGATGAATACATTGCTATATCAGCAGCGTTGAACAAATCCTCGTAGCTTGTGCCATCTCGTGGGCAAACAGATATGCCAGCACTGCAAGAAATCTGTATCACAACACCGTTTTCGGCTGTGTATTTTGTCCGGATAGTATCACAGAGTTGTTTTGCTTTTTTCTCTATAATTTCCGGAGAAAGCGCACCTACCAAAAATACTAGGAATTCATCACCACCAACACGTGCTATGATATCTGCGTTACGGAAAATAGCCAGTATTTTCAGGTGGATATCACAGAGAACTTCGTCACCAGCAGAATGCCCCATGTTGTCGTTTATACCCTTGAAATTATCAATATCGAACATAATCATAGCACCTTTGCCACCAAAAGAGATATGCTGACTTATGCGTAGCTCAGCTGCTGCACGGTTAAGCGCACCTGTTAGTGGGTCGTGCTCTGCTTTATACAGCAAGGAGAGCTCGGTTTCTTTTTCTTCCTGCACCTCATCAAATGTGAATACAGCTATCAAGTCGCCGTTTTTGGGGTCAATAGCACTTTTAATATGCATTCTATACCACAAAAAATCATCACTATCTATACGCGTCTCTGGCGAGCCAGGAATTGCAGACATTCGGTATGAGCGGTAATCACCCACTATTTCGTCTATGCCTTTTTCGTATGACTCCATTATATACTTTGGTAACATTTTGCTGGCGTGTGCAGTGTCATCGGGGTGCATATATGTTGCTACCTTTTGCATTAGACGAGTAGAAAAAGGCAGCTTATTTTCTACCATGACTTCATCAGAACGTACCAAAAAGCGCACAACATAATCCTGTGTACAGTTTACCTCTAAGACTATCTCTGCAAGCTCAAATAGCACGGATTTTAGCATCTTATCTTTATCAATAACGACCTCAAGCTCCTCTGACTTAACTTTATATTCGTTCAGTGATACGATACGTATCATCAGTATTAGCATTAGGTAAAAAACGGATAAAAGAATAAGCGGTAGCAAAATCTGCTGTGTAGTTAGTTGGAGAAAGCTTACATCTATTAGCAAAATAGTGGAGTTAAACACCATATACAACGAAAATGCGATAATCAGTGTACAGATATATAAAAACAAGCGTTTGTTATCTATAATTGAAAAGATATATGCTGGCCGCACCAGTGATATAAAGATAATAAGAGCTATAATGTGTAGTATAAATGCCGTCATTGTAAGGCCGTCCAGCTGTAATGAGTGAAATAGCGACTGCTGGGTAATTAGTGATACAATGGCAGAAATCACAGATTTGAACACAAATAAGTGGAACAACAAGCCCAAACTTATTGTCACAGTGACTATAATTCTGGCTCGGAAAATCAAAATAGCCTCAAGCGCTAGTATGATAATAGAAAATGCATATGCAGCAGCTATATCGTGGGAAACTTGCTCATAGAAAAAAGGAGAGCCAAGAGCATTTATCGCTATAGCAACATAAAAAAGACTTTTGTGAAAGCGAAAGCCATTTGTTATGCTCCTTAATAACTTAAGACAAAGATAGGAATGTATAGCAGATATTATAAATATAGATGCTGTAAATAAATCAAATATAAGAATGACCTCCCTCCCATAATGCTATATATTGACATTATACCATAAATATAAAAATGTTACAATGATATTATTAATCTTTTAACACGTATAGATGACATGCAATATTTGGTGTATAGTATATTGGTAATTCTGTGGTAAAAATGGGCATTTTTAACTTTTTTCTTCCTATTATAATATAAATATGTATAAGCCCCAAAAAGCATAGTAAATATAATTGTGCGTTGCGGTTGACAAGCTAGGTGATTTAGGGTATACTATTAAAGCAAACTACACTATATTGGTATAGTTGGATGGAGGTAGAAAATGCATATTACATCAGAAACAGATTATGCTGTAAGAATAGTACATTGCCTAGCGCAGAGTGCATCAAGAATGGATGCAAAGGCAATATCGGATAAAACAGGGGTGACACTGCGTTTCTCGCTAAAAATACTACGCAAACTAGTGGGTGGAGAAATAGTGCGCTCGTACAAGGGCACAAAAGGTGGTTATGAGCTAAACAAAGCCCCTACAGATATTTCTATAGCAGATGTTATAGAAACTGTAGAGGGCAAGTATGCTCTAGCACGTTGTGTGGGTGCAGATGAATATGAGTGCTCCCGAAACAAAGACACCTGTGTGGTGTGCAAGTTTAGGGAGATATATGCAGATATAACAGACACTGTGCAGGAAAAGCTGGAGTCTGTCAAATTCTCGGATTTGCTGGACTAGGTGGGCTGGTGCAGGATAAACTGCTTGTTACCATCTCTGATAATACGCTTTGCCATTTGCACATCACGGTAACGCAGAGAGTCTACTATTTGCTGGTGGCGTGCATATATTACAAAGTCCATAAAAGGAGTGGACTTGTACTCTGCTAGCATAAAGGGGCGTAGCATATCAAGCGCAGTACGGCACATTTCGTGCATTAGGCTGTTGCCACAACGGCTAGCAATCTCCAGCCTAAAGGCTATATCAAACTCTAGTAGCTCCTGAGCTTCTAGCGAAACACCTAGGTACTCGCGCATTCTCTCGTTCCACCTTGCTAGTTCTTCTATATCTTTATTGCCACAGTTGCGGAACAACAGCTCTATAGTGCCTACTTCTACTAGCTCGCAGAAATCTACAAGCTCATTAAGCGTGTGTGGCACGCTAGCAAGTGGTGCTTCTGTCTGCATTTCCTTTTCCTTGGCAATAACAAAAGTACCCCTACCACGCTGTATTTCCAACATACCCATAGTACATAAAACTTTTATAGCCTCCCGAATAGAGCTACGCGAAACATTATATGTTTGCATAAGGTCTGCTTCGGGGGGCAATTTTGCTCCTATAGGGTACACATCACTAACAATAGCAGTGCGTATATAGGATATTATATTGTCAACGGTCGAATTATCTTTGGACATGATAGATACTCCTATTATATAATGTACACATATGGAGGTCAGCTGTATGCATACAAAAGCCATATGTTGTATGACAACTTGCTACAGGTGCGACATCCGATGTCTATGAACCTATTGTACAACAAATCTGCTGTGCTGTAAATTGCTATTTTGCACAAAAAATGTACTAAAATGATAACAAATAGCTCGTTTTTAGCGTGTTTTTTAAAAAAATAGACAAAAGTGCATATATGCACCAAAAAAAATTAAAAAAACATATTGACAAGTGAACGACTATAGGCTATAATGACGTTACTGGTTGTCATACAGGTAAGCGCAAAAAACGCAAAAACAGTGGGATGACATCAGACGAGTTAGAAAGACTAACTAAATTGACATTTAAACAAATACCTAAAAAGGGAGGAGCTTGTTATAATAGATACAAACACTAAGAAATACACAGCAGTAGAGCTTGTGCAAAAAGAGATAGTAAAATGGATAGACGATGGCAAGTATGCTGTAGGCGATAGACTACCTAGCGAAAACACAATAGCGGAGCTAACCTCCACAGGCAGGAGCTCGGTGAGGGAAGCAATACGATTGCTAAGCTCGGTGGGTATATTAACAGTAAGGCGCGGTAGCGGTACATATGTAGCTAGTACAAAAGAAGAAAAGAAATACACTGCTTCATCACTTATTAATATAATGTACGCAACCAACGCAGCACCGGTACATATGGTGCAGATGCGAGCAGTGCTAGAACGTGCGGTGGTACACTTTGTATCAGAGTTTGCAAGTGACGAACAGTTACAAGCGCTTGATGACCAAAACAACAAGCTAGCAGACCTGATGGCGAGGAGCGAGCCGATATCTAAACAGAATGATGTTGTGATAGAGTTTAGGCGAATGCTTGCAGAGCTAACAACAAACCCAATAATATCTACATTATATAAAGAGATGTTGGAAATACCTGTTGTGGGTGTGGCAGAACTAAGCGAAGAAAACAAAGGTGCAGCATACCTGATATACCTAGAAAACCGCAGACTGGTGAGTGCACTAAAGCACAGAAATACAGCGATTGCAGAGAGTGCGATAAACTCATGGATGTCTGACGACTATTTACAAAGACACACAGCGGCAACATAAACAGAAAAAGTGTGATGTAATATATAGTATTTACTAAAAGATATGACAAATGTATGAGTTATACATTATACACATATATATTATGGATAAAGTTTGGCTTTGTGGAAATATTTATGTATTTACAAA
>CAYJFF010000105.1:0-1556 GCA_964369345.1 uncultured Oscillospiraceae bacterium | reverse complement strand
ACATATATATTATGGATAAAGTTTGGCTTTGTGGAAATATTTATGTATTTACAAAAGTATTATCCAGTGATAAAATTAGACTAGGAGTGTATCCTAATAATACAAAGATGAAAAAATTCTTATAAACGATAAGAATATGAGTAATATACGCAGGGCTTGACCCTCTACTAAATTAAGAAAAGGTTGTGATAAAGTTGGCAGTATTCACTTATGTTGCTATTGACAAAAGCGGCAAAGAGCGCAAAGGTTCACTAGATATGCCGAGCAAAGAGCAAGTAATGGCGCAGTTGAAAGCAGAGGGCTTGATAATTGCATCGCTTACTGAGGCTGGTGCGCTGAACAAAGATTTACAGGTAAGTTTCATGGATAAAAAACCTACCTCACGTGACTTATCAGTTTTTTGTAGGCAGTTTGTTAGTATAGTAGAGGCTGGTGTACCGGTTACATCTGCACTAGAAATGCTATCAGAGCAAACAGAGAACCCAATGCTTGCACAGGCAGTGGGCGAGTCCAGAACAGCTATCCAGTCCGGTATGTCACTGACAGAGGCAATGCGTGAACACCCCAAGGTTTTCCCAAGCTTGCTAGTGACCATGGTGGCAGCTGGTGAGGCATCCGGTAGTCTTGAGATTGCGTTTAACCGTATGGCTACACAGTTCGAGAAAGAAGCTAAGCTAAAATCCATGATAAAGAAAGCTTCTATCTACCCAACAGCTATCCTAATAGTTGCGTTTGCAGTTGTTATACTACTACTACTATTCGTTATACCACAGTTCGAGGATATGCTAACACAGATGGGCATGGAGCTACCTGCACTTACACAGTGGGTACTGGCAGCTAGTGAGTATCTGCAAGCAAACTGGTATATAGTATTCGGTATCATGGGCCTTGCTGGTGTGGGTCTGAGCATGTTTGGCAAAACAGACTCTGGTAAACACTTCTTTGGTAAGCTGATGATAAAACTACCGCTTATCGGGCCGCTAACAGTAAAAGGTGCTGCTGCACGTATGGCGCGTACACTATCCACACTTGTGGCTGCGGGTATATCGCTACCAGACGCACTAGAGATTGTGTCCGACACTATGGACAATGTGTATTTCCAAGAATCGCTACTACAGGCGAGAGAAGATGTATCCATGGGTACACCGCTTGCAGAGCCTATTATAAAATCCGAGCTTTACCCACCTATGGTGTGTCATATGATAAAGATTGGTGAAGAAGTTGGTGACTTGGAAAACATGCTAAACAAACTAGCAGACTACTACGAGGAAGAAGTAGAAATGGCTGTGGCATCGGTAATGGCGGCTATAGAGCCTATGATTATCATACTACTAGCTGGCGTTGTTGGTACTATCGTAATGGCGGTAATGCTACCAATGGGCGCAATGTACGAGGGTCTTGGCAACCTATAATAATGGTAACAATTCTGTTGTCATGGGGGGCGACAGGGTTACATAAATCAAAAGCAAAAAAATAAAAAAATTAAAGAGGAGATTTTCACAATGACAAATCTAATGAACAAAGTTCGCAAGAACAACAAAGGTTTCACACTAATC
>CAYJFF010000104.1:0-9547 GCA_964369345.1 uncultured Oscillospiraceae bacterium | reverse complement strand
CGAGTGCTTGTGGTATTTCTTTTTCTGTCAACTTATTAATTTGCATACCGAACCAGCTTCCCATTATATAAATAATCTCCACACCACCACCAAAATCAATCTATGGAGATTATCAAAAATTTTCTTAATGCTATTATACCAAAAAATGTATAGTTGTTTCAAGATATATTTTTACTATCCTAATGCGAGTATTAACTCTGCATAGCTGGGTGCTGTTATTTTTTACAAAACTTACAGTAATATTTTTGTATATACACAATAATATTTTACATTTTCCTCTTGGCTTTTTTACAATATTGTGATATACTTTATGCTAACTTAGTATATTTAACGAAAATTATGTTGATATTATAAAAAAGGAGCAATTTGGGGATATGATAACTAAAAAAATATTTGGTAAAACTGCAACTGGGGAAGATGTTTCTATCTTTCGTATGACAAATAGCAAAGGCGAGTATGTGGATGTGCTAGACTATGGATGTACTATTGTTAGCCTGTGTGTAAGAGATAAAAATGGTGTGCTAACTGATGTGTGCCTAGGCTATAACACTGTAGCAGAGTACGAGAACAATGGTGGCTATCTTGGGTCTATCATTGGTCGTCACTCAAACAGGCTAGCTGATGCGAAATTTACACTTAATGGTACAGAGTACAACCTTGCTAAAAACGACGGTGCAAACCACTTGCATGGTGGCACAAAGGGCTATGACAAATATGTGTGGGATAGTAAAATTGATGGCGAAAAGCTGATTTTTACACGTGTTTCTGCTGATGGCGAAGATAATTACCCAGGAAAAGTAGACCTTGTTGCTACATACACATTTGATGACAACTCTGCACTATCTCTTGACTATGTTGGTGTATCGGACAAGGACACATTGCTAAATATTACAAACCACAGCTATTTTAACCTAAATGGCGTGGGCACTATAGAAAATCATCATCTAAAGCTTGGTGCAGATTTCTACACAGAAAACGGTGACGGCTGTATGCCAAATGGTGTTATCGCATCTGTTACTGGCACACCTATGGACTTCACCGCTGGTAGAAGAATAGGCGAGGACCTGCACACAGACTGGCAACAAATGAGCGCTGTTGGCGGCTATGACCATAACTTTGTACTACGTGATACAAGCGAGGTTAAATGCGCTGGTGTTCTTTGGAGCTCACAGAGTGGTATAGCTATGGAGGTACTAACCACAAAGCCTGCAATGCAAATATACACAGCGAATGCACTGGGTGACTGTGATGGCAAAATGGGACAAAAATATGGCAAGCATAGTGGTGTTTGTATGGAAACACAGTTTTATCCAAATTCTATGCAGTATAGCCACTTCCCATGCATAGTGCTAAAAGCAGGTGCTACATACCACCACTGCACAACATATAAGTTTTCAGTAAAATAAAATATTGTTTTAGGAGAGTATAATAATGGATGACGTTTTTGTAGAAAGACTGGTTGCCAGAAAATTAAGTGGGCTGGATAGACTAAAGAAATTGGGAATTGTAATAGCTATTATAGCTGTTGCTGTTATATCATTCTCTATACAGGCTATTAGCGCTTTAGCACCGGTCTTGATTGTAGGTGCTTGCTGGGGTGGCTGGATACTAATGGGTAGAACTAATGTAGAATATGAGTATTCCCTATCCAATGGCGAGCTGACTATAGATGCTATCTATGGCCAGAGCAAGAGAAAAACACTTGTTAGCGTTGTGCTTCGTGAGAACTTGGAGATTATGGCTCCTGCAAAGTCCGAACACAAGAGCGAGCTAACACGTACAGTACAAAAAGAATATGATGTTGCATCACAAAAAGATGCGCCCAATGCATGGTTTATGATGATAAAGGGCAAAGAGGGTCTTGTTCGTGTGCTTTTTGAGCCTGACGAAAGGCTGATTAATTCTATGAGAAAATGCGCACCGCATAAAGTAAAAGTGCCTGCATAACGAAAATGACAAGACGACTTAGTGTAGTAAATCTAGGTCGTCTTTTTTATTTATAGCGCCAATGAGGAGGAATGAAAATGAAATACCCACAACTGGTAGCAGGGATTTCTGCTATATCTATATTGCAGGGAGCTAAGAAGTGCTCCGCTGTTGTTGCAATGCAAAAAATGCTAAGGTCTATAGAAACCACAGCAGAGGAGTTTTTTACTGCGTACTCGGAATATGTGCTTATAGTGTCCGAGAAAAACCTGTGCACAGCAATAGAGGACGCTATCCTGCTTGATGATAACCCATTCACACGCAATATGGCACACAGTGCAGAGCAGTTCCCCACAGCAATAGCAGAGGCTGTTGTTTTTGACCTAGAGGTGCTAGGTGAGCTGTGCAGTGTGCAAGCAAGCGAGGTACTAGAGCGTGTTGCTATGCGTTTTGGCTCTATGCTAGCAATGATAAAAAAACTACCACGTTTTAATGATTGCAACAGCTTTACAATGGCTACTGTAGCCGATATCCACGCTTTTTACAAAGAGAATGGCTATGGTGCATTTGCTACTGGTGTTAGCTTTTATTTCTCACCCGATGGTGCAAGGCTCTCTCCTGCACCTGATACTATCCGTCTTTGCGACCTAAAGGGCTATCAGCGACAAAAGGCTGTTATAACAGAAAATACACTGTCATTCTTACAGGGCAACCCTGCCAATAACATACTAATGTACGGTGACAAGGGTACTGGTAAGTCATCTACTGTAAAGGCTGTTGTGAATGAATACGCCGACAAGGGGCTGAAAATAATAGAGCTAAAACCAGAACATTCTAGCAATTTCCCACAGCTATACACAGAGATAGCAAAAAGCCCATTCAAGTTTATTGTACTGCTTGATGATATTGGTTTTTCTGAGCAAAATGAGGCTTTTATGTCCATCAAGGCATTTATAGAGGGTGGTGTAACTGCCAAGCCCTCCAATATGCTTATATACGCTACCTCCAACCGCAGACACATGGTAAAGGAGAAGTTTTCCGAGCGTGTGGGTGACGATGTGCATATCCGCGATGCACTAGAAAGCTCTGCATCTCTATCGGATAGATTTGGCATTGAGATAACTTTCCAAAGCCCTGATAAATCCGAGTATCTATATATAGTAAGCGAGCTTGCAAAAGAGTGTGGTATTTCCATGGAGGAGGACGAGCTATTCTTGCTTGCAGAGCGTTTTGCAATATACAAGAGTGGGCGTTCCCCACGCACAGCTAAGCAGTTTATCTATAGTATGCTATCCAAGCAATAATAAACATAGAGAACCCCACAATGGAAAAATGTGGAGTTCTCTTTTTTGTTATGCAGTTTGTTTTTCTATAAGTCTACAGCATAGCACTGTGATATCGTCCTCCCTGCCATCTGTTCTGCGTAGCTTGGCTGTTTTTGCTATTTTTGCACACAATGCGTCCAAATCCTGCTCTGTGTAGTTCTCTACCATTTTGCTTATCCACGCACCGTCCTCAGCTACTGCACCGTCGGACATCATTACTATGATATCTCCACAGTCTAGTAGCAGTTTGCTTTTCTGGAACTCTATACCGTCCATAATGCCAGCTGGGAGCGAGGTAGAGCTTATCTCTACACTACGGTTATTGTGCTTGATGATAGTAGGCACTGCACCTGCCTTATAAAAGCGCACTTTGCCTGTGTATAGGTCTATCATTGCTGCATCTATAGTCGCTAGTGACTCCTGCGAGGACTTCACCAATAATGCGCCATTCATCAGTTTCATGGCACTATCATAGCTTATACCCGCCTCTAACATTCTTGCTATAAGTGCAGACGCCATTGCAGAGTCCACCGCTGCGTGCGAGCCACTGCCCATTCCGTCCGATAGCAATAAATGTACCGTGTTATCAGGGTTATTCAGTATCCTGAAACTATCGCCACAAACAGTGTTTTTGCCACAGTTAATCTGATGTGAGCCATGCTCTACTGCAAAGCGTGGTATCTGCTTGAAAACCATACGCATAGCGCTCTCTGTTAGTGTGATAACTGGGTAGCCCATGCTTATTTTACATATATCGCTAAGCTCTGTTAGTAGTAGCTCTGGACTGCTCCTAGCCTGTTTGTAGCGTGGTATCTCCACCAATACAGACAGCACGCCAGCCTTGCTCTTCCAGCATATTACACGCTGTGGCTCTAGATGGTAGGAGTTTATTAGTTCCTCTATCTTTGCGCCCATTATATTATCCTGTGAGTATATATCAGAAACTTTCTCCACTATATCCTCTAGCAGTGCTGACATTCCGTCTAGCTGGTCTGTAAACATACGCCTAGTGCGCATTGACTGCCTTTTGTTTTCATCACGCTTTAGCACATCTTGGTATGCCTGTGTTAGGTAGTCTGCTATTTGCACACGCTTTATGCAGTGGCTAAAGGTATCTGGGAAGCTGTTGCTATCTACTGCAAGCCCACTGCTAAGCTGTTTTAGTGTACCACCCAGTATGTCCACAGTTTGGCTGTACTGCTCATTCCAGCATTTTAGCGCATATGGACATCGTCTGCATATGGTTTCACCCACATTGTCGTATATATTTGCAGTATTAACACCAGATAGCTTGTCCAGCTTTGCAGATACATCGTGCGTAGTGGTCGATACTTCTTTTAGCGCTGTGCAAGTTTCGTCTATTATCTCGCTCACCAGTGCTTTTATACCGTGGCTATCTTTGCTATCAAACAAGCTGACTGTCGCTAGGTTAAAGTACCTATGTGGTATGAGCATGAACAGAGAAACAGCTACTGCTATCTCTATAAATCTACTGCTTTCCCCACCAGATAGCACAGCAACCAAGCCATATGTTACTGTGACAGCTATGCTACTACCCACCCTGCCAAACACAGAGAACAGCCCAGCTAATAGGCCACCAAGCCCATAGAACGTAGAGTATAGGGTGAAGTCACCACTGGAAAACCCAACTCCAAATCCACAAAGAACACCGACAACTGTGGAAAACTGTAGCCCACTTATTTTTGCAGTGGCAAGCACAGCCAAAATAGACGCAATATGCCCCAGCGACACACCCATTATATTAATAGAATTAAGCCCCATAATAAACAACACAGCCATAACACCCAGAGATAAGCTCTGTAGATGGCCTAGCTTGCCTGTGGCAAATACGGATAGCGTATGTAGCAAAAACACTGTTACAGCACCTGCCATGACGATTTGTGCACACCAAATAATAACATCATACATAAGGGGGTTGTCGTAGAACATGGGGATTATTGCTGTGGCTGTTACTGCAAGCATGGAGGTAGTGGGTGCAAGCCACATCTTCTGCTTATCATATGCACTTTCGCTGACTAGCCAACGTAGAATAACCAGAACAGCACCAGCAGCTATGTACCTATACGTTTCTGTAACTCCCATACTGAGTAGGTACCCCAGCGCCATACCCAGTGCAGAGGGCAGAGTGAACTTTAGTGGTACTGCACTCATTAGCGCAACGCCAAAAGGTGATACACTGCCGATAATGCGTGCTTGCGACAGCACAAGCCCCACAACACCATAGACTATAGATAAAACTGCGTAGTTACCCTCGTTTGCAAGTGTCGCTACCTGTTTGGGGAAAGTAAGCCCCCGTACTTCCATGCATTCTTTCATAACAGTATACTCCTTTTTTCACTTAATCTATTACATATATTTTAGTCCTGTAAGAAATATTCTACTTGTATATCCCTAAAAAGAATGTCTAAAAAAGTATAACATCTACAAAAATATACTGTCGGTATTAATAGATAAAAGACGTGTTTTGTCGATAGTTTTTCTGCCATATTGCTATTTAGTAGCATAATATATCCAAAAAAGCACAGAAACAGCCTGTTTTCTATTGACATAAACTCTTGTAGGTTGTACTATTATGGGTAGATATTTAATAAAAAGGATGGTAATACAATGAATAAGGTGAGAACTAGATTTGCGCCAAGCCCTACAGGCTATATGCACGTGGGTAATTTGCGTACTGCGCTATATGCATACCTAATGGCAAAAGCGAATGGTGGCGACTTTTTGCTACGTATAGAGGACACAGACCAAGAGCGCTTTGTAGAGGGTGCTATTGACGTTATTTATAATACACTAAAAGAAACAGGTCTAAACTGGGACGAGGGCCCAGACATTGGCGGACCTGTAGGGCCATATATCCAGAGCGAGCGTATGGGAATGTTCAAGGGCTATGCAGAGCAACTAGTAGAAAAAGGCGAGGCGTATTACTGTTTCTGTGACAAAGAGCGTCTGGAAGAAGTGCGTACTATCCAGCAAGCTAGTGGTATATCGCCAAAATATGACGGCCACTGCAAGCACCTAACAGCTGACGAAATAAAAGAGAAAATGGACGCTGGCACACCATATGTTATCAGGCAGAAACTGCCAACAGAGGGTAGCGTTACATTCCACGACCAAGTTTTTGGCGATATAACAGTGGAGTGCACAACTCTTGATGACCAAGTGCTAATAAAAGGTGATGGTATGCCTACTTATAACTTCGCAAACGTTGTAGATGACCACACAATGGGCATAACACACGTTATCCGTGGTAATGAATATCTTTCCTCCACACCAAAGTACAACTTGCTGTACAAAGCTTTTGGCTGGGACGTGCCAGAGTATATACACTGCTCCCCTGTTATGAAAGACAGCACAACAAAGCTAAGCAAGCGTAATGGTGATGCATCTTACCAAGACCTAGTAGAAAAAGGCTACCTAAAAGACGCTGTTGTGAACTATATAGCGCTACTGGGCTGGGCACCGGGCGGTGATAAAGAGATATTCACACTGGACGAGCTAATAGGCGCGTTTGATGTTGCTGGTATATCAAAAAGCCCTGCTATATTCGACACACAGAAACTAAAATATATCAATAGTGAGTATATCCGTGCTATGTCTGCTGATGAATTTTACGAGGCTGCGCTACCATGGATAAGAAAATCTGTAACTAGCGAAACAGCTGACCTACGTGAGCTAACACGTGTATTACAAGCAAGGTGCGAGGTGCTTGGTGATATCCCTGAGCAAGTGGACTTTATAGATGCTATGCCAGAGTATGATAACGAGCTATATACAAGCAAAAAAATGAAAACAAACCCAGAAACATCGCTTGTGGCACTTACTGTTGCTCTGCCTGTACTAGAGGCTATACCAGCAGATGAGTTTAAAACCGAGCGTATCCACGAGGATTTGTTTAAGCTAATCGCCGAGCTAGGTGTTAAAAATGGCTATATGCTCTACCCACTACGTGTTGCGGTTAGTGGCAAGCAGTTCACACCTGGTGGTGGTATAGAGCTGTGTATGGTTCTTGGTAAGGACGAGGCTGTAAGCCGTGTGAGAGCTGCTATAGAAAAACTTTCTTAATAGGAGGTGCTAGAGGCTATGATAAATACTAAAAGTAACCATATACTGGAGATATCGCAGGCTACAAAGGCAGATGCTACTGCAATGATAGAGTACCTAAACATTGTCGGTGGTGAGAGTGATAATCTGCTCTTTGGGGCAAATGGATTTACCATGAGTGTCGAGGACGAAGAAAGATTTCTGGAGAATATGGCAAAATCTGCTACATCTGCTATGCTTATTGGCAAAATAGACGGCGAGGTTGTGAGTACTGCTGGCATTACATCATCACCCCGAGAGCGTATAGCGCATATAGCGGAGCTTGGTATCTCTGTTAAGCAAAAATACTGGGGTGAGGGTATCGGCTCGCACATGATGAGCGCTGTAATCGACTTTTGCCGTGGTAATGGAGTAACAGAGGTTATACATCTGGGTGTTAAAGAGGATAACAAAGTAGCACGTAGGTTATATGAAAAATTTGGCTTTGTAGAAGTGGGCAGGCACAAGAATTTTTTCAAAATCTCCGACAAATATTATGATGAAATCCTCATGGACTTGCATATACAGCGCAACGATATGGAGTAATTTTATAAAAGTGATGTACCGTCGTGCTAATCCGCGCTTTTACGCAGTTTTTCAATTGTTAAAATACACAATATTACACATACTTTGTGGCGGCTTTTCGTTACTGTAACAATAATTTGTTAAAAAATAGTTAAACTTATTTTTGGGTATTGTAGTTTTGCGTGTTTTAGTATAAAATAGGTAAGGAAGGGGACAATCCCCCTAAACTAAGAATTTTAAAGGAGTAAGTAAAATGGCAATTAAAATTGGTATCAATGGTTTTGGCCGTATTGGTCGTCTAGTTTTCCGCGTAGCAGTAGCAAATCCTGATGTATTTGAGGTTGTAGCTGTAAACGATCCATTTATCGGTACAGATTACATGGCTTACATGACAAAGTATGATACAATCCACGGTCGTTTCGATGGCGTTGCTGAGTCTAAAGACGGTAAATTCTATGTAAACGGTAAAAATGTAATAGTTTATGATAAAAAGAACCCTGCAGAAATTCCTTGGGGTGAGGCTGGCGCTGTATATGTAGTTGAGTCTACAGGCGTTTTCACAACAACAGAGGCTTGCCAAGCTCACCTAGCTGGTGGCGCTAAAAAAGTTGTTATCTCTGCACCTGCAAAAGATGACACACCTACTTTCGTAATGGGTGTTAACAACAACAAATATACAAAAGATATGACAGTTGTTTCTAACGCTTCTTGCACAACTAACTGCCTAGCTCCTCTAACAAAAGTTATCAATGACAAATTTGGTATCGTAGAGGGTCTTATGACTACAGTTCACTCCACAACAGGTACACAAAAAACTGTTGATGCTCCTTCCATGAAAGACTGGAGAGGCGGACGTGCTGCTGCTGGCAACATCATTCCTTCTTCTACTGGTGCTGCTAAAGCTTGTGCTCTAGTTATCCCAGAAGTTAAAGGCAAACTAACAGGTATGGCTTTCCGTGTTCCTACACTTGACGTTTCTGTTGTTGACCTAACTTGCCGTATCGAGAAATCTGCAACATACGAGGAAATCTGTGCTGCTATTAAAGAGGCTTCTGAGGGCGAGCTAGCTGGTATCCTAGGATACACAGATGAGGCTGTTGTTTCTTCTGACTTCTACACAGATCCACGCACATCTATCTTTGATGCTGAGGCTGGTATCATGCTAAATCCTAACTTCGTTAAACTTGTTTCTTGGTATGATAACGAGTGGGGTTACTCAAACAAACTTCTTGACCTAATCAAACACATGGATTCTGTTGACAACGCTTAATTCTTTGCTTGATAAGATTACACCCGACTGCATTGCAGTCGGGTGTTTTTGCGTTTTATTGCTTTGTATGTTTTTGGGTGATAGTTTCTGCTTCTGTGGTTAGCTTGTGCAGGGTGTCTCTCTCTGCCCTTTCTTGTTACTTGTTCCTCACGAGTCGGGAACGCCCGACAGCGTATGCCAAGCGTGATTTTTTGGTATTACTCTCTACCTCTGTGATTACTCTGTACAGGGTGGCACTCTCTGCCCTTTCTTGTTACTTGTTCATCACGACAAGTAACCAAGCGTGATTTAGGGAGGCTCGCCGCCCCCTAAAAACCCCCAGTGCACGCTCCACTGTATGAAAGCTCGCATCGACTTGGCTCTACCAATAGCAAGCCTTGCTTTTTCACGTACTAACTTT
>CAYJFF010000103.1:0-9604 GCA_964369345.1 uncultured Oscillospiraceae bacterium | reverse complement strand
GCACCATTTCCATGCTGAGCTATCTCATCAGGAGTGAAAAATGCACTTAAGTCAAAATCCTTTTTTATTTCAAAGCCACATTTCTCGTATGTACGTATAGCTTGTGGGTTTTTTATCCATGGTCTCATAATAAAAGTAGTGGTGTGATATGTTTCGTAGATATATGTTTTCATCATGGATACCACCCTAGTTCCCAAGCCTTTGCCAGTATATTTTTGCGATACAAACCAAATATGAAACTCTACATTATCTATGGGTGCTGTGTGTCTTGTATGATAAAATATCCCGATAATCTCGTTATTATACTCAATTAACAAATACTTATTTATACTAGCTATTTCATTAAAAAACTCGTTTTTTTCGTCTCGGATATCTTCCCAACGGAAATCCTCGGGGTTATCAAACATAGATAATACAATACTACTATCGCTAATACTCATATCATAAATCATACGTCTGTCAGACTCTTGTGCAAACTTCATATGTATTTCTCCGTCCGAAATACAGGTTTTTCTATTATTAAAATGTGACATAAACTCTCCCTTTTTTAGTAGCATAAGTAGTTTCTGTGTATTAAAAGTATACCACTAATCTTTGGGAATGTCTATATAAACTGACCGATTAAGTATTGAAATACACCATGTAATTATGTTCTGATATTTTGTCAAAACTCAGCTTTCTTTGCTTGGTTTTAACATATTTTCTTTCCATGTTTCTTAATATTATATTTACACTTGATTTATCTACGATTATCACACAATAGTGCTAATTCACTAAAAATATATCGTGCAAGTAGTGCTATTTGGTGATTATATGCTGTAAATGTTACGAAATGTATATGGTTTTATTAATGATATGCGTTTTTTTATCTTGAATAACAATACTATAACATGGTAAATTTAGTATATTGCAAACAGGCAATACCACAAATAATATTTGGAGGAAAATAAAATGAACAAAAGAATACTAGCACTACTTCTTGCACTTACAACTACTTTTTCATTGGTTGGATGTTCAGAAGATGAAACAACTACTTCTACTGCACCTAGCTCCAATAATACTTCTACCTCGGCATCCACACCTACTAACACAGAGAATACAGCTCCCAGCGAGCTTACACTGTTCTTAACAAACAAAAATATCGTTGATGGCTCATACGCTATGGAAGCGATAGAGAAAGAAACAAACACAGTCCTAACACTTATACAGACAACTACAGCAGAGCTAGACAACAAGCTTAATATCCAGCTAGCTAGTGGTGATATTCCTGACATAATACAGTGCGAGACAGAAACAATGGAGAGCCAGTTACTAGACTCTGGTATACTGCTACCGCTGAATGAACACTGGGGCAACTACCCTAATATAGAGGCATCACGTACTCCAGAAGTCTGGGACCTTATGAGATATACTGATGGTAACATATATAGTATAGGTATCAGCACACACAACCCACTAGCTATAACAGCATATCGCCAAGACTGGCTAGATATGTATGATATGGAAGTGCCAACAACACTTGATGAATACTATGAATATGCAAAAGCAATATCCCTACAAGACCCAGACGGCAATGGTGTTGATGATACATTTGCTATGGGTAACTACAAAGTAATAGACAATGCATGGTTTGACCATATATTTGGTGCTTTTGGTGCATTGCCAAACTACTGGATGGAAAAAGACGGCAACATAGTAAATGGTTCTATAGACCCAGCTATGAAAGAAGCTCTTATATACCTAAACAAAATGTATGAAGAGGGGCTAATAGACCCTGAGTTTGTAACTGATGATGCTAAACGCTGGCAGACAAAAGTAAAAGCTGGCACATATGGCGCTGGTGTTACAAAAATACATATCTTTGATGAGAACAACTGGAGCAACTACTACGACCCGTTCAAAGCTGCTTACCCAGATGGAGAAATGGTAGTGGGTGGCGTACTAGAGGGTGGTAGCGAGAACCCTGTAGGTATACGCAGAGCAAGCGATAGAGGCTGGCTAAGAACATTTATATATGAGGGTAGCGAAGAAGTAGATGGCGCACTACGCCTGCTAAACTATCTAACATCAGAAGAAGGCAACCGCTTTGCACAATATGGTGTAGAGGGTGAGCACTATAACTGGGAAGGCGATATGCTAGTACCAACTATAGATACTACTACTGTAAACGAGCTGGACCTAAACAAATTCTTTATAGGTAATACTGTATTGTTCGACCATTCTTCTGATAGCCTTGCAGCAGCGTTTGAGCATAGCCATACTATAGACCTTGCAAACCCTGTAGACGGTATATTTATCGAAGAACTAAATGATATATACCCAAGACTAAAAGAAATCACAAACATTCGCTATATCCAAATGATAGTAGGAGAAGTACCTATCGAGGGTGGCTTTGAGGACTTTGTTGCAGAGTGGAATGAGCGTGGTGGAGACGAGCTAACAGCAGCACTAGATGCAGCTTGGAAAGCTAAAGTTTAATATTGAAACTAAAAGCCTGCTTTACTTTAATTTTATTATTTGAAGCAGGCTACTATTAATAGTAAATGGAGAGAATTATGGCAACTATAGTTAAGAAAAATCGCAATACTGTGCCAGATAGTAATCTTAATAATAAAACAACCTTTTTTGCAAAAGTTATGCAGCAAAAAGTTTTATTACTTATGATGCTACCAGGTGTTCTGTATTTTATAATCTTTAGATACCTACCAATGTTCGGGCTAGTTATAGCATTTAAGGACTACGATATATTCAAGGGGATTTTTGCAAGTGAGTGGGTGGGGCTTGAGAATTTTGAAGAAGTTTTCTCTTCTCCAGATTTCTGGAATATACTAAAAAACACTCTGGTTATCAGCTTTACAAAGATACTTGTAGGTTTCCCCATACCCATAGTACTGGCACTGCTACTAAATGAGATGAAAAACGAAGGTTTCAAAAAAGTTTCGCAGTCACTGCTATATCTACCTCACTTTTTGTCTTGGGTAGTACTGGGCGGAATAATGCTAAACCTTTTCTCACCTGTATTCGGTGTTGCTGGCGATATCTTCCGTTTCTTTGATATGGAGCCTGTAAATATCATGGCACAGAGTGATAGCATATTCTGGGTTGTTATACTCTCCGATGTATGGAAAGAGGGTGGCTGGAGCACTATAATATTCTTGGCAGCACTAACACAGGTAGATGTTAGCCTGTATGAAGCTGCAAAAATAGATGGAGCTACAAAGTTGCAGCAGGTAAAGAATGTTACCATACCAGCGATATCAAATATTATAGTACTTATGCTTATACTGCGTATAGGAAAACTGATGAACGCAGGTTTTGAGCAGATACTGGTACTACAAAATCCTATTACTATGGAGAGCATAGATATATTTGATACATATGTATACCGTGAGGGTCTGGGTAGGGGTGACTATAGTTTCTCTGCTACTGTAGATATGTTTAAATCCGTTGTTGCACTGGTGCTAGTAACTAGCGCAAACAAAATAAGCAAGTGGCTAGGTGAGGAGGGCTTGGTATAATGAAAAAGAAAAAAATAAGTACTTTTGAAGTACTGAACTATGCACTCTTTACTGTAATTAGCCTTATGATGCTATATCCTTTTTGGTATGTAGTAATGTATTCACTAAGCGACCCTGCTATTGATAGTGTTTCTAACCTATACCTGTACCCACAAGGGTTTACACTAGAAACATATATATATGCTTTTGAGATAGATATGCTGTCTACAGGTTTTATGAACTCAGTTTTCCTAACAGTTGTGGGAACTATGGTAAATATGGTGCTGACTGTGTTACTAGCATACCCTATGTCAAAAAATAACTTAGTCGGCCACAAATTTTTCACAGCGTTCGTGATATTCCCAATGCTTTTTAATGGTGGTATGATACCTACTTACTTAGTTGTAAAAGAGGTAGGTCTAATTGACAGTTTGTGGTCTATTATTGCATCTTTGGCTGTAAACGTGTATAATCTGCTTATTATGATAAAATTCTTCAAGAGCATACCAGAGAGCTTGATAGAAGCTGCAAGGATTGACGGCTGTGGAGAACTACGTACACTGGGGCAGATAGTGCTACCACTATCAAAAGCATCTCTAGCTACAGTTTCTCTTTTCTATGCAGTACAGCACTGGAACGAATTTTTACGAGCAAGTATTTACATCAACACAGACTCTAAGTGGCCTTTGCAGGTGGTGCTAAGAAATATTATTAACATGGTTAGCAATGACCTTAACAGCTCAGGCGATGTGTTCCTAAATCCAGAAAACTTTAAAATGGCGACGATTGTAATAACGGTTGTACCTATTTTGTGCGTATACCCCTTCCTCCAGAAATATTTTACAAAGGGTGTTATGTTAGGTTCTGTAAAAGGTTAGTTGTAAATAAATCTAATATAATATTAAAGAGGGTACATTCATATGAGTAAACAGCCTAAAAGTAAAGTGTTCTATAAGATTTATATGGTTAATGTTATTATCAGTTGTTTTTTTATACTGTTTTTTGCATTAGTGTCTACTCTAGTTAGTAGGAATTTTATAGTGGACAATACTACAACTTATAATCTTGCAGATATTAATAAGATAGCGAGCTCGCTAGATGTTGTTATACAGAATATGTCTGAAGATATAGATAGGCTGATAAGCCATGATGAGATAAGCGGGCTTATTTTGTCGGGTGATGAAGAATATGAACGCCCTCTTGAGCTGGTAAATAGCATCTCTCTTATACATGATATTGTTAATAACAGTAGCTATATAGACGAGATTTATATAAGCGATTATAAGAGAGATATACAGCTGACTAGCCTTAATAAATCTGATGTACAGAGGACAGCCCCAGCAGTAGACTTTCTTTCTACAGATACACCTCATCTTAGCTATGATGCCATAGAACAACGCTATTTTTATACCAAATATTTTTACTCTATCTTTGATACCAAGCACAGCTCTATAACTATTGCGATTGATGAAGATGTGTTTGAAAAGCTGATAGTAGTAGAGCAGTCGTGGGATAAGGACTATTTCCTTATTATAGATGAAGATATATTACCTCTGGGGCAAACCAGCCTTATAGCAAATGATAACTTAGATTTGCTAAAAACCGAGAGTGATGACGAGTTTGTATCCGTGGGTGATAAAAAACTCTTGTTCCACCGCACACCAACACAAACACCGAATATTAGTATTATACTTGCACAAGACTATGCTGCCCTGTTGCATGAGGCTAATGAGTCACTTGTGAGTATTATATTCATAAGCCTGCTTGCTATTCTCCTACTAAGTGGAGCTATGTATCTCATTACCATATACCACTACAGACCACTGAAAGAGCTAAGAGGCCACATAGAAGACACTCTGGGCATACCTGCAAATACTAGTGATGAGTATAGATATATAGAAGAAAGTGTACTGGAGCTAAAACAGCAAAGCGATATAGCTAGACAGCAGTATCAGCAAGCTACACCAATGCTTGCAGAAAATATAGTAAGAAAGCTGCTTACATATGAGTTTGATAATGCAAAAGCAAAGCTATTACTGGAGATTTCTGAAAAAGATATGTCGTTTGAAAACTTTTTTATACTTATATCAAAATATGGAGACCGTGAGCTAAACAAGAAAATCTGCCTAGAAACATTATCGTCTATAGAGGCAGACACTATGAGCGTGGGAATATGTGCCACGATATCTACAGATATAACAGTAACTATATATAATACCTACCTTGAGTATAGTGATATTATTGATATGCTTGATGATAAGAAACATGCTCTAGAAGAATTAGCAAGCCCGATAGCTTGGTATATATCACCGTTTTTTTACAGCTTTGGTGATATAAAAGAGATATACTCACAGTCTATGGCAAGCTTTGAACGTATGTATTTCAAGGATAATAATGTGCTCGCATATTCGGATATTTCTGGGCAAACCCATAATAAATCTCACGATAACAATGAGCTAGAAAGACTGCTAATAGACTTTATAAGAAAAAAAGATAGCGATAAAGCTGAGTCCATACTGGAGCTGTTTTTTACTGATATTTCAAAAGAAGTGCTAGATATTAACTATGCCAGATATCAGTATTTTGTGCTATGCAAGCAGATTGTAAGTATCCATTTGCAAACGGTGGATGACTACTCTGAGATTAATCTATTCAAAAAAATATTTGCAGCGACTACAGCTAGCGAGCTTAATGAAATAGCACGAGAAATTGTACTAAGCTGCATGCAGGACGAAACACAGCAAAAGCTTGAGTACTCTGACAATATCCAAAAAGCTATTAACTATATTAAGAGCAATTATAACAAGGATATTTCTCTATCCGATGTTGCAAATGCTGTATATCTGTCAGCGGGGTACCTTAGCATTATATTTAAAAACGAGACAGGTAAGACGATATACGAGTATATAACTGATATACGAATATCGCGTTCTACAGACCTGTTAATCAACAGCCCAACTATGAAAATAAAAGAAATATCTGCCGAGATTGGCTATAATAACGTACAGAGCTATATCAGGTATTTCAAGAAACACTATGGAATTACCCCTGTAGAGTATAGGAGTAGTATAATACTGGACTATGAGGAGAATTAATAGAGCGTTTCGATTGCTTTTATAACGGAGTAGTGGTATTATAACTATGTTATGCACAAGCGCAAATTTATCTATCACTAATAAAATAAGGAGCTATAGATATGTATAATTTTGATAAATACTTTAGTAGATATGAGAAGTTTGACCCAAAGGTGCCAGTGTGGTGCTTGACCCCAAACGACGGCTGCTATACACACAGGTTTTTTGATACAATCCCAGTAAGTCCCTCTGGCAGGTACCTAGCAGTGCTAAATATGCCATATGAGGATAGAGATGCAGCGTTTGGTGATGAAGCAGAAGTAGTGGTTGTAGACTTGTTTTCTGGTGAGGAAAAAGTTGTCTATAAGACAAAAGGCTGGCAACATCAGCTAGGTGCAAATATAAACTGGGGAGAAAGCGACAGTGTTCTTATCTTTAACGACTGTGACACAGAGAATTTTGCTGCTTTCTCTGTAAAGCTAGATATCTTTACAGGGGTAGCAACACGACTGCCACACGAGATATACCATGTATCCCCAAATGGCAAATACGGCGTGTCATCAAACCTTATAGCTACTTATAAAACACAGTATGGCTATGGCGTAACTGTTCCAGATGACAAAATCCCGCTAAACACAGTATCCACAGAAGATGATGGAGTATGGGTAGTAGACATAGCAAATGGCACAGCTAATATGATACTTAGCCTAAAAGAGATATTTGATAAAACGCATACCAAGCAGGAAATATCTTTCCTAAAAGATGGTATTTGCTATGTTTTCCATACAAAATGGAGCCCAGACAGCAAGAAAATAATGTTCTCTACACGCTGGGCACCAAAAGAAAAAATAAATGACTTCGACCTAAACGCAGACCCAGAAAAGCCACTGCTGTTTTGTGTATATACTTGCAATGCTGATGGTAGCAACCTAGAGGTATCCATAGACGAAACCCAGTGGTGCAAAGGTGGCCACCATACTACATGGCACCCCACCAGTGAGTACCTTACAATGAACCTAAACATAGAGCAAAAAGGTATGAAACTATGCAAAGCAGACCTGACAGGTAGGCGAGTAGAAAAGTTGATAAACTGTATCCCTGGCTCTGGACACCCTAGCATACACCCCAAATACCACAGCATATTGACAACTGACACCTATGTGTGGGAAGAAATAGCATATGGTGATGGCAGTGTGCCTATTAGGCTGGTAAACCTTGATAAACAAGAGGAATGCGCTACGCCTATCAGGGTGAATATTATCCATGAAGGAGCAAAAATATCGGGCAGGTATAGGGTCGACCCCCATGTAGTGTGGGATAAAACTGGTGATTACTGCTTGTTCAACGCACACATAGACGGTTCTAGGCGTATAATGATAGCATATATGGCGGACTATATACAGGAAGTGCTATAGTAATAAATACAAAAAAGATGGTTGTCAAGATTTGCAGTTTGCAGACTTGACAACCATTTTCACGTTGAAATGTATTATGTTGTATGTGGTGTGGGGTTACTCCCAGTCAAAGAAATCGCCCTGTGTAGTATGGAAACTTTTGCATTTGTCTCTCATTATGCCAAGTGCTGTAGTATGGTCAGCGCTGCTTGCTAGGTTTGTCATCTCAAAAGGGTCGGAAACTAGGTCGTATAGCTCCTCGTTTTTGTCCTCGTCTATAACATATTTATACTGGCTTGTAACAGCTGCACGGCGTATAGTACCAAAAGAGGGATTACCAGAATACTGAATATAAGCAGTACCATTACCACTATCTGTACTATTATTAATAAGCGAGTTGCCAGCATAATGCTCACACGGCTGTGTGGGGATAGAGAGCATATCTATAACAGTTGGTAGTATATCAATGTGTGATACCACGTCGTCCACACAAGTAGCGTTATCTTTAGCATTATTTATTATCAGTGGCACTCTTACTGCATCTTCATACATCTCCATTTTCTGGAAAAGGCTGTGTTGCCCTAGATACTCGCCATGGTCAGCAGTAAATAGTATGGCAGTGTTGTCTTTGATATTTTTACTCTCTAGCGTGTCTATAAGTTTGCCTATGTATTCATCAGCCATAGTGGTAAGCCCCAGATATGCCGCCCAAGATTTACGCCACTCATCTACAGAGACATTTTCTGCTAGCTGTGCAGGTACAGATTTTCTCCTTAGAGCTGGCTCACCGTCACCAATCTCACCAATATGCTCAGGTATGGTAATACATGCAGGGTCGTACATATTAGCGTATGGCTGTGGTACCTTGAAAGGTGGATGTGGTGCCCAAAAGTATATGAACAAAGCAAAAGGTTTATCTGCATTTGTTTCTAAGAAACTTAGCGCTTCGTTAAAGAAACACTTATCTTTGAATAGCTCTATATCGTGCTCCCATACACTGGGAACGTGGTTGCTGTATATTTTTTTGTGAACATCACCATCAATAAGCTCACCAACTGATGTTATCTGCTTGTCGCTACGCTTTGTTGCTATATTGCTTTCTGCTGCCAGTTTCTCATAATCTGTTTGCGAATAAAATTTATCCAGTCCACATTCTCTCAGTGCAGGAGTAACTTTTACATGGTCTACACCAATGTGTGCAACAGTATATCCGCTATCTTTTAATATGGTATGTATGGTTTGGTGGCTCTGTGCAGTTTCTCCCAGCCAGTCATTATATACTACGCCGGACTGTGTGGGGTACACACCAGTAGCAAGGGCAGTGCGTGCAGGAACACACAGTGGGCAGGTAGTGTACGCTCTTGTAAACATCATAGATGACTTAGCAAGCTGGTTTAGGTTTGGCGTCACCTCTCTACCACACTGCACCATATTTATAGTATCATATCTTTGTTGGTCGGTCATAATAAACAATAGATTTTTCATTTGTCATGCTCCATTCTGCTATTTTTTGACGTATAATATTGGTAAAATATACGATATCCCATGTGAGTATATATAATCTTGCAGATTATATATATTTGACGAAGTCACCCAAAAGTTTTACTCGATTTTTTTCAAAAAATTGTGGGTATGTAGG
>CAYJFF010000102.1:0-9692 GCA_964369345.1 uncultured Oscillospiraceae bacterium | reverse complement strand
GAAAGCCATGTCCCTACAAAAAACAAAGATTACTTATATTTTAGTTTGTGAGTAGCCTAACTGCTATTATTCTGTCCCACGTGCTAGGGCCTATTATGCCATCTGCCGACAAGCCAAAATATTGCTGAAATGCAGTAACAGCCGACTTTGTCTGGTTGCCAAAAATGCCATCCACGCCCACTGCTGGTAGTGGGTAGTACTTGGCGATAGTGTTTAGATAGCTCTGCATTAACCACACATTATCTCCGCGAGAGCCTACTTTTAGCAGTGTTCCAGGGTAACCCACAACAAGCCCAGATGTGTCTGCTATACCTAGAAAACTCTCGTACATATACTCCCATGTGTTGGGTCCTATGATACCGTCTGCGGTTAGCCCTACATATTGCTGATAGTCTTTTACTGTGTTCTCTGTGCCAGTGCCAAAAATACCATCTATGCTTACAGGCCGTACATTGGGGTAAAAGTCCGATATTACAGCTAGGAAGTACTGCGCAAGCTGTACGGTGCTACCAGTGCTACCGTTTTTAATTATACTGCTAGGGCTTGTAGGTGGTATGGTCTCTGCCTCGCCCTCTCCATTTAGCTCTGCTAGTCGCTTTATAGCAACATAGATATACGATATCTTGTTCCATGTAGCCTTGTTCACACTACCGCTCTGCGTTAAGTTGAAAATACGCTGAAAAGCCTTGACAGCCTCTACTGTTTCGCTGGTATAAGAGTTATCAACAGATGTTATAAGTGGGATAGCTGGGTAGTTCATGCGTATTCTGTTAAGCTGGTTTTCTATGGTGCGTACATTGGAATTGTTGCTACCAAGGCTGAGTGTTGTACCGGGGTAGGAGCTCTCGATATTACGGATATCATTAGTTTCGACCACCTCTATATCATTGCCGTAGAACCTGCGTAGGATATTAATAGGTGTGTATCCATTCTCTGCCAGTGGCACAGTGCCCCACTGCGATAGCCCCTCGCACGTTACAGTAGTACCATTGCAGTACTGTGTAAAATATGGGTTTTCTTGGTTCTGCTTTTTCACATACTCATTGAATATCTCGTCTACAATCTTGCTAATATTGTCATAGATATTCCTGCCAGGCACATAGTACTGGTCATATGCTGTGCTGTTGGTTATATTAAAACTATATCCACGGCTGGGGTACCACTCGGTATATATTCGGTTAAGCACAAAGCTTATCTGTGCATATATATTGGAGCGTATAGCAGCGTCCGGCCATGTGGGGTAAATCTCGCTACTTGCAACATTTTTAATATAATCCTGAAAACTAACAGTTTGGTTAGCAACAGAGTTGTTATCAGGAGTGCCTAGGTGCACTACAACATAGCTGGGTATATAGACTTCGTTTAGTATGCGTGGGTCGGTTTTTGGTATGCTGTCTGGGTCTTTTTCTTTCTGTGTCAATATCGCTGGTGGTGGTACGTTTATCACCTGTGATGTACCCCCTAGTGTACTGCGTGGTGTGGG
This sequence comes from uncultured Oscillospiraceae bacterium, assembly GCA_964369345.1. Taxonomy (GTDB): domain Bacteria; phylum Bacillota; class Clostridia; order Oscillospirales; family Ruminococcaceae; genus Angelakisella. Next base: position 8,209 of record CAYJFF010000102.1, on the reverse strand, counting down.
TATCATATCAAGCTTTTGTATAGTCTGCGTACCGTCAAACTGCTGTATTCCATTTATTTCTACGGGCAGGTATCCACTCGCCTCAATAGCTGCATTATAAGTAGAATATGGCGGACTTTCTGGGTATGGGGACTGGCTCAAATCCTTTGCTGGTGCTGTGAGCATAAACTCGCCAGCCTTGCCAGAAGAATTTGTATTCATCGTGCCTATAACCTCGCCACTATTACCATAAACAGTTATTTTTGCGTTGCGTATGGGTATGGACTGACCCGCCGCAGATAACTGGAATATCAGTGTGCTGTTTTTGTCCATTGCTTAGCCTCCATTCTGCTGCAATATATTTGCTAGCTGTACATTATATGCGCTTTAGGCGTTTTTGGTTTATTTATAGAAAGTTTATATTTCTTTTATGGCAACCTAATGTTTATTTCGTTGACTATGTCTTAATAATATAGTATAATAAATTATGAATACTATACAGTTAAACGATAGGAGTGGCATAAATGAAAATACTAGAGTCTTCAGAAAATTATCTGGAAACTATACTGATGATAAAAAAACGCGCAGGTGTTGTTCGTGCGATAGATATAGCTAATGAGCTAGGTTTCTCTAAAGCAAGTGTTAGTGTTGCAATGAAACAACTAAGAGAGAACAACTATATACAAGTAGAGCCAGATGGCTTTATCAACTTGATGGAGAGTGGCAGAGCTATTGCAGAAAAAATGTATGAGCGCCATGTACTACTAACACAATGGCTGGTTGACCTAGGGGTAGACCCAGAAATAGCATCGGCCGATGCGTGCAAGATAGAACACGTGATAAGCGAGCAGACATTTGAGGCACTGAAAAATACGCAAGAAAAGAAATAACCACGTACTATAAGGCGGCTTGGCACTTTTTCCCTGCGTGGCAAGCAAGAAAGCTATTGCGGGGTACAGACACGGAGGTGACTCTATGTGTACTTACTATGCTGACATAAACTCGACTACTATTGATAGTTGGGTTGTTGATGGGTGGCAATGGGGACGACCGATTGACCACGAAACATTTTTGCGTGCAAAAAATGGCGACTGGGCGATAAAACTAACACCAACAAAGCCAGTCCCAAAAGCATGGTTTCCAGACCTTGCAGGTGCAAAAGTGCTTGGGTTAGCGTGTGGTGGTGGCCAGCAGATGCCTGTTCTTACAGCGCTTGGTGCACAGTGCACAGTGCTGGATTACTCTGAGAAACAGCTAGAGGCAGAGGCGATGTTGTCCCAGCGTGAAGGCTATGATATAGAGCTTATACGTGCGGATATGTCAAAGCCTTTACCACTGGCAGACGAGAGCTTTGATATGATATTCCACCCAGTTTCAAACTCATATGTGGAAGATGTAATGCATATCTGGGCAGAGTGCAATAGAGTGCTAAAGCCTGGTGGTGTGCTACTGTGTGGGCTGGATAATGGCATTAACTATATTTTTGATGCAGACCAAGCGGTGGTGAAGAACTCACTACCATTCAACCCACTAAAAGACGAAACACTGTATCGCCAGTCTATAACAAATAACTGGGGCATACAGTTCTCCCACACCATAGAGGAGCAGATAGGCGGTCAGCTACAAGCTGGGTTTATGCTCTGCGATGTATATGGTGACACAAATGGTGACGGCAACTTGCACGAGCATAATATAGTCACTTTTTGGGCGACAAAAGCTATAAAACGATAATAAAATTTACTGCTAATGTTCTGCTATTTTTCGGAGTAGCAGGACATTAGCAACATCTTGTAAAAACCTATAGAGATATACGGGGAAAACCCTGCTTTGCCAGTGGCGCTAAACACTTGGCAGAATGGAGCACAATATATGTTAAGTAATATGGACTTGTTTGATATACTGGTGAAAGCGATAGTGCTTATAACCGCAATACCAGCGCACGAGCTAGCGCATGGCTGGGTGGCAAAAAAACTGGGCGACCCCACAGCATCTAGCATGGGGCGACTCACACTAAACCCAATAGCGCATATAGACCCATTTGGTGCTATAATGCTACTGGTTACAGGCTATGGCTGGGCAAAGCCGATACCTGTAAATGTAAAATACTTCAAGAATATAAAACGTGATATGGCACTGGTGGCAATAGCAGGCCCGCTAGTTAATTTTTTATTAGCGTTTGTGTTTATGATAGCGTTTAAGATACTGATAATCGCAACTGCAACAACAGCAAATGTTTCCAATGCAGTGCTTGCTGTTTCAGAGATAATGAGTAGTATGATAGTTATAAATATAGGGCTTGCGGTGTTTAACCTGTTGCCACTGCCACCACTGGACGGCTCACGTCTGCTAACTGCACTGCTACCAAAGAAGCTTTACTTTGCTTTCCTCAAGTACGAGAGATTTGTTATGATAGCCTTGCTACTATTGCTCATGGTAGGCTTTTTATCACTGCCTATAGCTATTGCATCAAATGCTGTGCTAGGGTTTATGGACTCCATAACAGGCTTTTTGGGGTACGTAACGTGACATAGCGAGATTAAAAGACAAGAGGAAATGCATAAATGGAACAACAACTAACGTTTAATGTGCAAAATGGCGAGGTAGAGGGCCCTCTAGACCTTATATTACAGCTGATAACAAAGAACAAGCTAGATATTATAGATATTAATATATCTCAGCTACTGGAACAGTATATGGAGCAAATCCAGATGTGGCAGAGCCAAAATTTGGAGGTTGCGAGTGAGTTCTTGGAGATGGCATCACGCCTTGTTTATATAAAGACTGTCAGCCTGTTGCCACGCCACAAGGACGAAGAAGACCAAGCAAAAGCAGAGCTTGTGGGGCAGTTGCTAGAGTATCAGGCTTGCAAGCGCGCAGCAGAGCTACTAGCTATGCAGAATGAGGGTTTTGGCTGTTTTGTACACCCACCAGAGCCTATACCACACGACAACACTTATCGCACACGCCACCCCATAGAAACCCTGCTGGGATACTATAGAGATGCTATTGGTAGGGGCAAGCGCAAGCTACCACCACCACCGGATAAATTCACACCGATAGTTGCAAAACCAGTGGTTTCGGTTTCGTCACGTATTGTTTATTTGCTACGCACACTATACCACAGAAATGGTGCAACGCTAGAAGAAGTATATGGCGGTAGCAAGAGTAGGAGCGAGCTTGTAGCTATATTCCTTGCTATGCTGGAGCTTATAAAATCTGGGCGTATTTCTACCGATGCACGTGGTGTATCACTTAATAGAACAAAAGTAGCCACAATGGAAGATATTACAAGCTTTGCAAATGAGCTAAGTGATTATGACGCACAGGAAATTATGGAGTGAAAGACAGGCAGAATGGAGCACAGAAATGAAACTAACAGAAACAGAACAACAATTATTTGCGATACTATTTGCATCGGGGGAGCCAGCAGAGAAAACCAAGCTGTGCGAGGCACTTATTATCAATTTTAATACACTGGAGAGCGCCATAGAAGCACTGCGTAGCAATATAGAGAAAATGCAGTTGCCACTGGAGCTAAGGACACTGGGAGATGCTATACAGCTATGTACTGCACATTCTCACAAAGAGGTTATCAAGCGTGCGCTGGATATCAAGCGTAACACGCCACTAAGCCCAGCAGCTATGGAGGTACTGGCTATAATAGCGTATAATCAGCCTGTTAGCCGTGGCTTTGTAGAGCAAGTGCGTGGTGTAGATAGCTCGTCGGTTGTGGTGTCGCTGGTGGATAAAGGCTTGGTGGAAGAAGCGGGGCGCATGGAGCTACCAGGTAGGCCGATAGCGTACAAAACAACACATACTTTTCTGCGGTGTTTTGGGCTGATGTCACTGGAGGAACTACCACAGATAGGGCTTGAGGACGCAAACTATAGCGAGGAAAGCCAGCTATCTCTTGATGTCTAATAGCGCAAACTACTACATATCCTTATAGGAGGTGGTGCGATTGATATATTTTTGGCTTATACTGCTTATATTGCTAGTGCTAGTTTTGTTTACACCTATAGCTGTGCATCTGGATTATATAGACGGCAAAACAAAGGTGCATCTGTGTCTGCTATGGTTTGTGAGACGGTTGGTGTTTGATAGCACACAGCCAAAGAAAAAGAAAGCAAAGAAACCAAAAAAGGCAGAGAAAAAACCAAAAAAAGCTACCACAAAAAAGGTGGAAGAAGAAAAAGAGAAAAACCCACTAATGGACATTGTGCAGATAGTACTAGATGTGCTACCGTCAATAGGTGGTATGCTGTCTAGGCTACTACGTGGCATTACTATAACACACTGCAAGGTGGGGCTGTTACTGTACAGCGAGGACCCACACAAGCTAGGGGTAAACTGTGCAAACTATAATGCGGCTGTGTACTCACTATATACACTGCTGGGGCATTATATGAAAATAAAGCATTTCAAGGTGACTATACTGCCAAACTATGTAATGCAACGCTCTAGCACTGCGGCAGAGCTAAAGCTACACTCTACACTGTGGAAAGTACTGGGTGGTGTGCTGTATTTTGTCTTTACAGGCGGTATCACAATAATAAAATCCCAGCTGGGAAAAGAGCAAGCAAACAAACCAAAAGTAAAAACTGCATAGTGGCGACAATTCTTGCGGTTATTTGCTAGTATTTGTTGATATAATTTCACTACTTAGTAGTAACAAAATTTTTTATTATATATTTAGTTGTCAAAAAGAGAAAGGAAGAAAAAACTATGCCTAATTCAGTAAAAGATATAACAGAGAGCAGTATGCAAAACCTAAAAACACTTGTGGACTCCAGTAATGTTGTGGGGGACCCAATATCCTTGCCAGATGGCACGACTATACTACCAATCTCAAAAGTTTCTTTTGGTTTTGGCGTTGGTGGTGGTGACTTGCCGTCATCACAAAAAGAGCTGTTTGGTGGTGGTACAGGTGGCGGTGTAACTATAACTCCGCTTGGTTTCTTGCTTGTTTCCGGTGGAGATGTAAAGCTTATCCAGCTAAAAACATACAACAACACAGCGGACAGAGTAGTGTCCATGGTGCCAGAAGTTATGGATAAAGTACAGAGCGTGATAACAGACCTAACAAAAGGGAAAAAAGGCAAAGACGACAAAGATGTAGAAGTAGAAGTTGTCGAAATAGAGATGGACGAAAATCCATAGAAATAAATTTATTTTTCGTGCAATAAACGGTACAGTGAAAGCCACTATATATATGTACCGAACAAGAAGGGTGGTACTGAATGGAGATATTGCAGACCGACATAGAGCTTGCAAAGCAGGGGGATAGAGATGCTTTTGGTAAGTTATACGACTCGGTGGCGCTCGATTTGTATAAGTTTGCGTTATACCAGCTGGGAAACACGCAAGATGCCGAAGACGCAGTGAGCGAAACATTTATAGAAGCTTACCGTGGGATAAAAAACCTACGTGACATAAACAGCTTTAAACCATGGATTTTCCGCATACTCTCTTTCCGTTGCAAGCGCAAAATAGGCGGATATATAAAAGAAAAAGGCAATATAGATATAGACGACTACAGGGGCGAGAGTAGCAGTGGTGAGGAGTATCTTTCTGCGCAGATATCGGAGGCGTTGCAAAAGCTAAACGATGAAGAGCGGGAGCTTGTGGTACTATCGGCAGTGCATGGATACACAATGCGTGAAATAGCGGAGATGAAGCTAATGCCACAGGGCACAGTTAGCTCTAAACTACATAGGTCACTAAAGAAACTACGAAAATATTTAGAAGATTAGGAGGTGTGAGTATGCAAAACAACATTGAATATACAGAAAATGATATTGATAGCGAGCTTGAGTTTATAAGAAACAGGCTTGCTCCTCAGCGAGAAATAGAACTACCCAAAAACCTTACATCTTCTATGCTTTTTGATAAAATGGATAGCATAGAGCCGGAGATATTAGTAAAGGCATCTGTCACCAACAAAGTGTTGGATTTTTACAGGAGTATGCGCCCAACACTAAACTACGCTGCAGTATTCTTGTTTATTGTGGTGGTTTACTATAGTCTGGGTCTTAATGAAACCGCAAATTACACTGACAGTGCAGCACCTATGAGTAGCTCTACAGCATATACAGCTACACCACGCATGGACGCACCACAGGCAGTAGCATATGATATGAACGAAGAACAGGCAGAAACAACAGCTGGTGCACCAGAGCTAGAGGATAAGTTACTATATGATGAATCGATTGACTACATCAACAGGCATGGGGAGATAACCAACAAAGAAACCATGGATAATTTCCTTGCGACAGTGAGTGGTGGCGAAAGTGCATATATGCGAAAAGTAGATATAACAGTGGAGGGCGACCCTATCATCACTGATATTTCTTTTGATGGCGAGATGTTCACTGTTGTGTACGACACCACACATGATGCATATGGCTCTGGAGAGATAACAACCACAGCTTACAAAAACTATATCACATACAGCAAAGACGGTTTCTTGTGGCACTATTTTGCAAATACAGATAAAAGCGACGAGATAGAGCAGGGCGATAACGCTTTCTTGCTACTAAGAGAAGTTATAGTAGCAGAATAATGAGCGAGCTATAGGAGGTAGATAGATATGCTGAAAAACATACCACCAATACTCTCGCCTGCACTGCTAAAAGCACTTATGGAAATGGGTCACGGTGATGAAATTGTTATATCTGATGGCAATTTCCCCAGTGAGCGTGTGGGTAAAGATGCCATAGTTATACGTGCGGATGGGCACGGAACAGTGGAGATGCTAGAAGCTATGCTACAGCTTTTTCCGCTAGATGCCTATGTGGATAGCCCAGTGGCACTGATGAAAGTGGGCAAACACAGAGATGTAAAGCCGACTATCTGGGACGAATATAGGAACGCACTTGCAAGTTATATGCCGAATAATACGGATATAGAAATGATGGAGCGTTTTGATTTTTACGAGAGAGCAAAAAAAGCATATGTCATAGTTGCGACAAGCGAAAAAGCAGAGTTTGCCAATATTTTGCTAAAAAAAGGCGTAATAAAGTAATACATGGTGGGTAGGTTAGTAAACAGAACTAAGCTACCCGCTATTTTGTTGTGATACTAGCTATTGCATAAATTGCAATGTTAACATATAATAGAAATGAAAACAAAGAGCGAAAAGCCAATAATAGAAAGGTTTCCCGATGATTAAATTTACTAACTTATCATTTTCCTACCCTAACAAAGACCTGTACTACAATGCGAATTTCACCATAGAGGAGGGGCAGTCCTGTGTGCTGATAGGCAGAAGTGGCAGTGGCAAGAGCACATTGGCAGAGATAATAATGGACCCAGATAGACTTGTGTATGACGGCAAGCTAGAGATAGATGAGGACTGCAAAATAGGCTATGTTAGCCAGTTCTATGACTTTGACAGGACACAAACCACAACAGTTTTTGACTATATAGCGGAGGATTTTCTTGCTATACAGAGAGAAACAGAGCTACTGTGTGACAAACTAGCAGACTGCGAGGACCTAGAAAAGGCGCTAGAAGAATACCAAAACTCGCTGGATATGTATGAGGCTATAGACGGAGAAAACCACGAGAGCAACATAAATAAAAAGCTAAATGTTGCAGGGTTACTGGAAAGAGCAGAGCTACCTGTATCCATACTTAGTGGTGGTGAGTTCAAGATAGTGCAGGTTATCAAACAAATGCTACTAAAACCTAATTTCCTAATAATGGACGAGCCAGATGCTTTTCTGGACTTTGATAATCTAAAGAGCCTTAAAGACCTGATAAATGCATACAAGGGCACAATGCTCACAATAACACATAGCAGATATCTGCTCAACCACTGTTTTAATAAAGTTATCCACCTAGAGAACAAGGAGATTGCAGAGTTTGAGGGTAGCTTTATAGAGTATAATTTTGCGCTACTACAGACAAAGGCAGAAATGCTAGAGCTATCGCTTGCAGACCGCAGAGAGATTGAAAGAAACGAAACACTGATAGAAAAACTACGTTTTATTGCTACTCATTTTGACTCACCACAGAACGGTAATAAGCTAAATGCTAGAGTGAAAATACAGGAGAGGCTAGTAGCCAGGCAGATAAAGAACCCTTTTATTTCTGTAGAGACAGCGGACATAGACTTTGCGTATGAGGACGTAGCAGAAGAAACAGTGTTAGTGGACGTAGAAAACTACACTGTAGGGTTTGAGGATTTGCTACTGGAAAATGTAACATTCCAGATAAAAGCAGGCGA
>CAYJFF010000101.1:0-9858 GCA_964369345.1 uncultured Oscillospiraceae bacterium | reverse complement strand
TATGGCTGTCAGATAAATATAACGCTTATCTCCACCAACCACTACTATTTTCATAAAAATGCTCCATTCCGCCGCTTCACGTCGGCACAAAACTTAATGAAAGAGCACTCTTAATCACGTGAAGCAGAGGGATGATTAAGAGCATTTTTGCACATATTGCGGCTAAACGAGCTTTACGAGTGCAGTCCGCTGTGCATGATTTTAGTTTGAATAGCACGCAATTCGAAATTTTTATAATTTTTCTTTCAAACTAATGCTCCATTCCGCCAGTTGATGTGGCTCTACACCTATCACTAGCATAAAATTCATATGGCTACCCAGTTTTTTCTACTTATAGGTTTTCTACGTTCGCTTGCTATTTCCCTACAAATCATATTATGCACATACTGTGTTTTTTGGCACTAGCAACACCAAATACAAAACAAAAAAGCAGAGCCTCGTACACTGGTTTACAGTGACAAAACTCTGCCATATAGCAAGACTGGCTCGCTAATATTATTTTTTCTTTTTGCTTATCTCTCTCATTCTTAGCGAATGGTCAAGTGTTCTCTTGCGGATACGTAGGTTTTCTGGTGTAACTTCTAGCATTTCGTCCTCACCAAGGAACTCTAGGCACTCCTCAAGGCTCATATTGCGTGGTGGGATTAGGCGTAGTGCATCATCACTACCACTAGCACGTGTATTTGTAAGCTGTTTACGTTTGCAAACATTTACTACAACATCCTCATTTTTTGGGCTAACACCAACAACCATACCAGCATATACTTTTTTACCAGGAGATATAAACATCATACCACGGTCCTGTGCATTGAATATGCCATATGCAACAGCGTCGCCTGTTTCGTGCGCGATAAGGCTACCTTGTTTGCCAGTAGCAATCTCGCCCTTGTATTCGTCATATTTATAGAACACGGAACTCTGTATACCCTCGCCACGTGTGTCTGTCAAGAACTCACTACGATAGCCAAAAAGACCCCTAGATGGAATAACAAATTTAAGCTCCATACGGCTACCTTTTGGTGCCATAGCTGTTAGCTCACCTTTACGGTAACCCATTTTCTCCATAACGCTACCCATATATTCCTCTGGTACGTCTATTACTAGCTCCTCGTATGGCTCTAGTTTTCTACCATCTTCTTCTTTGAAAAGAACTTTTGGTGAGCTTACTTGGAACTCATACCCCTCACGGCGCATAGTTTCTATAAGTATGGACAAGTGCATCTCGCCACGGCCCATAACACGGAAAGACTCCGACGATTGTGACTGCTCTACCTGCAAGGAAACGTCTTTTAGTAGCTCACGACGTAGACGGTCGCCTATCTGACGAGAAGTAACAAATTTACCCTCTTTTCCACAGAATGGGCTATCGTTAACAGAGAATGTCATCTCTATAGTAGGCTCGCTTATTTTAACAAAAGGTATTGGCTCTAGTGCATTTGGCGCACAGACTGTGTTACCAATTGTTATGTTCTCTATACCGGAGAATGCAACGATATCGCCAACAGTTGCAGACTCTACATTTGTTTTGCTTAGTCCATCATACTGGTATATAGCTGTAATTCTAGCCTTACCACGCACTTCTGGGTTGTGGTAATCACAAACAGCAACATCAGCGTTTAGCTTTAGTGTACCAGAGCTTATCCTACCGATAGCTATTCTACCAACAAATGCGTTGTAGTCCACGCTGGAAACAAGTAGGCCAAGTGGTGCTTCTGGGTCGCCCTCTGGCTTGTGGATATATGTTACTATAGTGTCGAATAGAGGTTTTAGGTCTGTAGCCTCTGCCTCTGGGGAATATGCCGCTGTTCCGTTCCTGCCAGAGCAGAAAAGAACTGGGCTATCAAGCTGCTCGTCACTTGCACCAAGGTCAAGTAGTAGCTCCAAAACTTCATCAACAACTTCGTTTGTACGTGCATCTGGCCTGTCTATCTTATTTATTGTGATAACAACTAGCAGGTTAAGCGCTAGTGCTCTCTCAAGTACAAAACGTGTCTGTGGCATTGGGCCCTCTGCTGCGTCAACAAGTAGTAGAACACCATCAACCATTTTTAGTACACGCTCAACCTCGCCACCAAAATCGGCATGTCCAGGTGTATCTATAATGTTTATTTTTACTCCCTCATATGTTGTGGAAGTATTTTTTGCAAGGATTGTGATACCACGCTCACGCTCTAGGTCGTTGCTATCCATTACGCGGTCTTGCACTTGCTGATTTTCACGGAAGATACCGCCTTGTTTTAGCATTTCATCAACTATAGTAGTTTTACCATGGTCAACGTGCGCAATAATCGCAATATTTCTAATGTCTTCTCTAATCAAAATTCTTCTCCTTCGTTCGCTACTAATGCTCGTCCATTAGTATGTCTGATTACTGTCTATTCTGTTTCAACCTTATTAGTATATCAAACAATAGTGCAATATAAAAGGGGATTATAACAATTTTAGCTAAAATTGTATGTATGCACTGCAATATTATGCACAAAGGGGAAATACTGTCTATTTCGCTATATAATATTAAGGTTTTATGTTTTTCGCGCGTTTTTACTCCGTATAAAAGGTGGTTCGCTGTGTGGAACGTGAATATTTACGCGGAGAAATACCCATATTAGCCTTGAACACACGTGAGAAATACAGCGGATCTTCAAAACCCACTGAACAAGCAACAGCTTCTATAGAAAGCCCAGGCCGTCTTAGCAGTGAGCAAGCCTGTGATATTCTAAAATTAGTAAGATATTTTATAGGAGAAATGCCCAGATGCTTGATAAATGTACGATAAAGCCCACTACGGCTAATACCAACACTGTGCGATATATCCTCTATGGAGATATTGTTGGAGTAGTTATGTGCTATATACTCTGTTGCATAGCGCAGATAATCGTTAGAAATCTCTAGGCTATTGCGTGACACAACAATGCTATTCTCCATTAAATACGCCAAAAACAGGAACAAATTACCAGCCATTTTTGCTTGCTCGTAATTTTTGTTCCCCCTACCTTCGTATATCTCTAGCAGTAACCTTTTCACAGTTTCACCATCTGGTATATCTATAACATGCGATTTTGTGGTAAAATCTGTCTGGTTTAATAAAATCCTTGCATCGCTACCATTAAAGCCTACCCAATAATACTCCCAGGGAGATTCTTCATCGGCAGAGTAAGTCAGTGGTGTGTCTGGGTATGAAAGAAAAAGCTGTCCTGCATTTACCTCGTACTCTTTGTCGCCTGTGCAATATTTACCCTTGCCTGTAGCAACATAGTGTATAAGATAATGGTCGCGAATAGCAGGCCCCCAGACATAGCTTGGTGTGCACTGCTGGTAGCCACTATTAAAGACCGAAAGAGATGTTGTTACGTGTTCTTTATTTTTATAAGAGTGCTTGTATTCCATGTTCTTCACCTTTTATGTTATTTCTTTTATTTTATAGGTTGAGGGAAGAATATGCAAGGGGAATTTCTACAAAAATAGAATAATTCTAAAAATTCTATTTAGACAAAACATTTGTTAGTAATAATTTTGTACTCTATGCATTAAAAAACAGGTATTTTTTTGAAATATGTAAGATCTCCGCTAGCAAAATTTGTCAGCGGAGAAAGGGTATCACTTAGTTAGCGCTGTTGCTATTTTCGTAGGATTCTACCATACGTTTAACCATCTCGCCACCAATGCTACCTGCTTGGCGTGCTGTTAGGTCACCATTGTAACCCTGTTTTAGAGTAACGCCTACTTTTTGCGCTGCCTCATTTTTCATTTGTGATAGAGCTTCTTTAGCTTTTTTATTAGACATAATGTTAGTACTCCTTACCAATTTTTTGTAGACTTATATTTGCGAGTGTTGTATAAAAAGTAAATATAATATTGTAGTATATAACAAAACCGCAAACATACTATACGTAATTATCGAAGTTTGTAGTATAGAACAATACATCCATTAACTGGCTATACTCTTTAGCCACTTGCTAATCATAGTCCCTGTGCAAACTGTTTTATTTGTGTTTGCAGTATTATTATGAGGAGAATAAACATAATTATAACTGTTAAATTCTAGTAAAAAATCAATTATATTCTAATATTGATATCTTTATCAAGGTCGCGCTTTAGGTTTTTTATTATTCGCTTTTCTAGCCTAGATATATAGCTCTGTGATATCCCCACTATGTCTGCGACTTCTTTTTGTGTTTTCTCGTCCTCCCCACGTAGCCCAAACCTTAGCTCCATAATATTACGCTCACGCTCACCCAGCATTGCCACTGCTGTGCGTAGTATGTTTTTCTCAGACTCCTGCTCCATCTCTTTGCTAATTTCATCGCTATCTGTGCCCAGTACATCGGATAACAACAGCTCGTTACCGTCCCAGTCCACATTCAGTGGCTCATCTATGGATATCTCCGTACGCAGATTTTGGCATTTACGCAAGTGCATAAGTATTTCGTTTTCTATGCACCTGCTAGCATATGTGGCAAGCTTTATATTTTTATCGGGACGGAAAGTGTTAACAGCCTTTATAAGACCTATTGTCCCTATGGATATCAAATCCTCTATACCCACACCTGTGTTTTCAAATTTGCGTGCAATATACACCACTAGGCGCAAATTATGTACAATAAGCTTTTCTTTGACACTTACATCACCAGCCATCAACTGCTGGAATATCTCTTGTTCCTGCACCTTTGTCAGTGCTGGTGGTAGCACCTCTGGCCCGTTGATATAGAACACACTGCGTGGTTTTATCTTTAGGTATTTATAGCAAAATATCATACACTGCCTTTTTATATTGTTGACCCAGTAGTAAAGTATATTCATAGTCCCAGCCCTTTCTCTATATATTTATATACGCCTCTGCTAATACTTTTGTACCCAGAATGGCGGTGCACCCCTCCACCATAATATCTTTTTCGGCAACTGCCACATAAGCCTTACTCACTGTGGTCTTGGTGTCTTGTGTTAGCGTTATATCGCTAGGTAAAAAGCTATAGAGTACCCCACCACTGTCTACACCATAGTAAAAAACAGGTCGCAGTGTTGGCGCAATATGTTCGCTTGTTGTTATAGAGTGTATTTCTTCTGCCGATAGCAACTGCTTTATACAAGCAAGGTTTACTATGATGACAGGCAGTCCGGAAAAGCTCTCTATTAGCCTGTTGCCTGTGTCGTGATATGCCAAAAAGCTAGCACTCTGTGCACCTCTTGTTATGCTGACACTCCACACTAGGTTTTTCTGAACTCCCAGCCCAAAAACACGCTCGAACAATAGTATAAACACGTATGCAGTAACTACACAACCAATGAGCAGGATGGGCGATATATCCATATAGAAAACACCGCTTGTCACTGTCAAAATACTCTGTGGCAACATAAACCAGATAGCTATAACCACACCAGCAGTTATAAATCCCATAGCAAAGAACACAATGCCTATTTTTACAATAGTCTGTATTTTCTTGGGTGAGTATGTAGCACAGACCACCAGCGATGTGGTTGTTATTCTTATCAGTATCTCATACGCCCAGCCACTCATTGGCAGGAATATTGTAAGCGACATTACAGCACCCACCAGTGCCCCCAGATATCTGCGCCAGTGCACAGTGTATATGCCTGTCAGCTTTTGTGTTAAGGTAAGTAGTAGCAAGTTTACTATAAAGTTTATTGCAAATAACACATCTATGTAGATAACGGTTTTCATACCCACCTCCTAACACATATTATATTGCTTATTATATAAAAAGCTTGTCGAAAATATACTGCTTTCCAAAGAATATATTTGTAGGCATAAAAAAACAGTGCGAAAGAATAACTTCCACACTGCATTTGTTTTATTTAGTTTTATGATTTTGCTATTATTCAACCACTACACTCTCGATAATTACGCTCTCAAGTGGTTTGTCGTTAGCATTAACAGAAACATTTGCAATAGCATCTACAACATCCAGACCCTCTACAACTTGTCCAAAAACTGTGTATTTGCCGTCTAGGTATGGGTATCCACCAACTTCTGCATATTTCTCAGCTGCTGCTTGTGGCCAACCATTTTTCTTCATCTGGTCAACTGTGCCACCATCTACATTTATGCCATGCACGATGTAGAACTGACTACCAATGCTGTTTGGTGCGCTAGATTTTGCCATGCAAAGTGCGCCTTTGAAGTGGAATAGATTGTCAGAATATTCATCAGCAATACCATGTCCCCAAATGCTCTCGCCACCTGTACCTGTGCCAAGTGGGTCGCCACCTTGAATCATAAAATCTTTGATTACACGGTGGAAGATAACACCATTATAGTATCCGTCTTTTGCGTGTGTTAGAAAGTTCTCTACGCATTTTGGGCATTCCTCTGGAAAAAACATAAGCTTGATATCGCCCATATTTGTCTTTAGTGTTGCTAGTTCACCTTTTGGTGCTTCAAATTGAATCATAATGCAAATCTCCATTTCTTGTGCTACCGTGGTGCACACGATAACAGCTACTTAATAAAATATTTCTGCAAGGCACTTTTTTCTATAGCATATACCATGATAACGCCTATCACGCTACAGCTTACAAGCTGCCCGATTGCAACGGATAGCATAAAGCCTAGCAGTGCCATTGTTTCAAAACCACCTGTTATAGCATAGCATAGCTCACCACCGATAATAACTGCATTCACAAGCACTGGGGGGATAGATGCCAGTATAGGCAGACCCTTTATCCTGTATTTGCGCAGTAGTATTGTGAGTATTAATGCGATAACTGTTGCACCCGTCCCGATGAAAACATCGGCAGCACCGAGGATATTTGCCCCTGTTGCCATACCTATAATGTTGGTAAGCAGACAACCGACAGCAACACCCCACGCTGTAAGAGGGTTGATAACTGGTAGCAGAGTAAGTGCCTCCGCCACACGTACTTGCCCAGGCCCAAAAGTTATAGGCGCAAGAACAAGACCAAGCGCTGTATAGGTCGCAGCTATAAGCGCATTTTGCACTAACATTCGTAGTCGTGCATTTTTTCTTTCCATATTCAATTCCTTTCGTAGGACATAGCACACACTGCTCGTCCCTAGTTTTATTTTAGGTCAGGAACTTTCGACTGACCGATATCTTTGCAAGATACCAAATAACATTATACATTTTTTTCCTAGAAATACAAGTGTTTAGGGAAAATATTTTTTTATGCGCTCCGTAAAAACGCTATATAATAGTACTTTTATGCCAGTAACCACGCCTCCACTATAGCCAGTTGCTCACGTAGCCAATAGCCAGGCAGTAGCGCCCACGGAGTAGCCGAGGATATACCTGTAGGTGTCAAACCTGCACGCTGTGCATATATTTGTCCGCGCATTTGGTGAAATGTATCTGTGACTATCACGATATCTTTTTGCAATCCTTTTTCTTCTATAATCTCTGCTGTGTATATAAGGTTTGTGTTTGTGTCATACGATTTATCTTCTACAAATATACGGCTCTCATCTATACCATTTTCCACCAGCCAGTTTTTCTGCACCTGTGCTTCTGATAATGTAGAGTTACCACCACCAAAGCCACCAGTCACCACTACTATAGCATCTGGGTTTTCTTGCAAGTACTCGTGCGCAACAACTAGCCTGTTCTCAAGCACTTGCATTGGCTTGTCATCACGTACGGATGAGCCTAGCACTACCACTGTGGATTGTGGGTTTGTGGGTTTGTTGTAATGCCCTGAGTATATCATAGGCACAGAGAACAATGTCTCTGCCACTACTCCTACTACTATTAATAGTATAAGCAGTTTTTTCGCCTTTTCTTTTTGTGGTGTGGTGTTTTTATCGTACCAGTGCAAGTATCCCACCAAGAGCATAACAGCAAATATCCCCAGCATAATGAAAGTACCTACGTGTAGCACATTAAAGAAAAGTGGTGGCATGAATGTGCAGTAGCCCAAATACAGCATTATGGTAATATATAGAATTTTAGGTAATTTATTCATTATTAATATATAACCCCTTTGATTTGATGCTATCCATTGTACTATATCACAAGTAAAAATACAAGTAAAATGCATTTTTCTATCTTTTCTTTGTAAATTTTACACAATTTTTACATTGAGTTTTCTGTGTGCATTTTGCGATATATCTATTCACAAACAACAACTATAAATGTATAATGTAAATTACAGTATTGTCGCTTTTGTGGCTATTCTGGTTATTTTATTAAGGAGAATCATTATGTTAAAATTCAAGAAAATTTTATCTGCATTTGTTGCACTGATAATGGTTGTACAGTTTGTCCCTATTACTGTTTCAGCTAACAATTCAGTATCACCAAGTCCACGCTCAACGCCATCAAACGCAGGTGTGTCCATCACACTAGACGCGCTAGAGGGCACAATAAATGGTAGCAAAACCTATGATGTATCTGCAAGTAACGCATCTGGTGGTGGCTACTTGTTGTCAGAGTCCGATATTCCAAGCAACATAGTACACCCCGACCCTATTTTTGAGCTACAAGGCTGGACAGAAACTTTTGGTAGCACAGATATTGTAGATTTTTCTAGCGATATATTTACAGCAGACACCACACTATACGCAGTATGGGCTGTAGTGTATAGTGGTGACACTTCCTCCGCTGGTGATGTAATCCTTACTTTCCCAGATAGGCAGTACAGACAATTCGGTACTGTTAAAGATTCTTACATAAATGGAATACTACTTACATCCAGTTCCATAGGTCTTAGTTCTAGTGATGGAATGAACCTACTAGCACCTGACGGCACCAAATTGGGAGCTCTTCATCCTAGTAACCCAGAGTCTATTACGCCAGTACCTGTCGATAGTCCTCTTGAACTAACACTATCCAGTGACTTCTTATCCACCCTCCCACCTGGAACAATAATTAATATACTACTCACACCAACAGACTTTCCTGGTCTTCCATCTGACCCTATCAAGACTTATGTAGCTGTGCCTATAGTTTATGACTATTCTGTAGACGGCACAGAAATAGGCGGTACAATGGCTGGTGCACATAGTTCTGTAGAGGACGGCAATGTAACACTGAATGCTGGCACACCTGAAATCGCAGGAGCTGCAAATTTTACAGGCTGGAAAGCATATACTGTAGGTATCGACGGTACGAAAACTGAAGTGGATATCTCCACTGTAATAGGCGCAGGCGTTGACCCGACTAACCCAAGTATCACTTTCCCAGCAACAGACGCAATATCAGGCATAGTTTTTGAAGCTACATGGGAAGTAGCCTATAATGTAAACAACGAGGCTACCGACGGCACTGTTGGTACACATTATGCTGTAGAGGGTAGCACTGTAACCCTAAATGCAGGTACTAGAGAGGGATTTATATTTGCTGGCTGGACTTCTACTAACCCAGATATAACATTCTCGTCATCAACAGACCCTAGCGCAACTTTTGAGATGATGAGTAATGGTGATACTATTACAAATATAACTGCAAACTGGACACCTGCACGACAATTCACATATACAATATATGATAAATTTGATATGGGCCCCCAAGTTTTCCGTGAAACTGTAACAATTTACGAGAACACACCACTACACTCCATAGACTTTGGCACACAAAATGGTTATAACTTTGATCGTTGGTCAACACCTAGTCTATCTATCGGCAATTACCCTCAAAATAACATGCATAACACCTTTGCGTGGCTCTCAGGAGATATGTTCGAAGGCGATACTTTTATTGAAGTGTTCTGGACAACACCGCCACAGAGTTTCTCCTACATAGTGCAAGATGACTACGCTGGTGATATAGTAGTCCGTGGTACTAGCACAATTACACATGGCACTACTGCTACCATAAACAGTGCTGACAGATACAAAGAAAACTATGTATTCAGCCACTGGTCCGTTTCTCCTGCTGGCTCACT
>CAYJFF010000100.1:0-9930 GCA_964369345.1 uncultured Oscillospiraceae bacterium | reverse complement strand
GGGGGTTTTTAGGGGGCGAGAGCCTCCCTAAATCACGCTTGGTTACTTGTCGTGAGGAACAAGTAACGAAAAAGAGCAGAGGCTATCACCCTGTACAGGGTAATCACAGAAACACAAACTATCACCCAAAAATGGCAGAGACTATCACCCTGTACAGAGTAATCACAGAAGTAGAAAGTAGCACCACGCTGTACAAGCTAACAAAAATAAAAGGAGGACAAAAAATGTCAGCACCGCTAGCAGATAAGATAAGACCCGCCACCCTAGATGATGTAGTGGGGCAAACACATATTTTGGGCGAAACTGGCCTCCTGAGAAGAATACTAAAATCTAGTAAAATACCCAACCTTATTTTTTATGGCCCCTCTGGTGTGGGTAAAACTACTGTCGCGCGTATTATAGCAAGCTCAGTTGGTAAAAAACTGTACAAGCTAAACGGCACTACTACCTCTACCGCAGAGATAAAAGAAGTAATTAGTAGCCTACAAGGCTTTGACGGGCTGGACGGAATAGTGCTGTATATGGACGAAATACAGTATCTAAACAAGAAACAACAACAGACCCTGCTAGAATATATAGAGGACGGCTCGATAACATTAATTGCAAGCACAACAGAAAACCCATACTTCTACATATACAATGCAATACTCAGCCGTAGCACTGTGTTTGAGTTCAAGCCTGTGCCAGCAGATGAAATAGAAAAAGCGCTTAGCCGAGCATTTGCAAAGCTGAATGAACATGGCAATGCACACATAGAAAACGGTGTTTGTGAGTATATAGCAGAGCGATGTGGTGGTGATGTTCGCAAGGCTATGAATGCACTAGAAATGCTGTGGCTTGCATCTAGCTCCACCGAGAGTGCAGATGTTACGCTGTCGCTAGAAGATGCAAAGCTAGTAACACAGCGTAGTGTTATGCGCTATGACCGTGACGGCGATGTACACTTTGAGATGCTATCGGCACTACAAAAATCCATACGTGGCTCCGACGCTGATGCCGCAGTGTATTACCTAGCAAGACTGCTAGAGGCTGGCGAGCTACTGGTAGCATGTCGCAGACTACTTGTTATCGCCTGTGAGGATATAGGGCTTGCAAACCCCAATGCTATCACTATGGTTAAGGCGTGCACGGACTCCGCAGTGCAGATTGGTTTGCCAGAGGCACGCATACCACTGGCACAAGCTACCATTTTTTTAGCAACACAGCCCAAGTCCAACAGTGCGTACCTTGCTGTGGGAGAGGCTATTGCAGATATAAAATCTGGCAAGAGCTATAGCCCACCACGTGCGCTTATGAACAATCACTTCGATAGTGCAGAGGTGGAGAAAAAGGGGCAGTTCTATATATATCCACACGACTATCCCAACCACTATACCAAACAGCAGTACCTGCCCAGCGAGCTAGCACAGCGAGTATACTACACCTATGGTGAGAACAAGCACGAGCAAGCCGCAAAGCAGTACTGGGACAAAATAAAAAACGATAAATAACAGCATATTAGGAGGAACAACAATGGATATCAACGAGAAAGCACTGAACCTGCACAAAGAACTTGGTGGTAAAATCGAGGTTGTATCACGTGCAAAAATAACCAATATGGACGAGCTAAGCCTTGCGTATACACCAGGTGTTGCCGAGCCATGCCGTGCAATAGCTAGCGACTATAACAAATCTTGGGAGCTGACACGCAGGGGAAATATGGTAGCAGTTGTAACTGACGGTAGTGCAGTTTTGGGTCTTGGCAATATAGGTCCTGCCGCTGCTATGCCTGTTATGGAGGGCAAATGCGCCCTTTTCAAGGAGTTTGGTGATGTGGACGCTTTCCCTATCTGTGTAGATACACAGGAGGTTGACGAGCTTGTACGCACTATCCACCTAATATCTAAGAGCTTTGGCGGTATTAACCTTGAGGATATCTCTGCACCACGTTGTTTTGAGGTAGAGAACAGGCTAAAAGAGCTATGTGATATCCCTGTTTTCCACGACGACCAGCACGGAACTGCTATTGTTGTGGCGGCTGCCCTTATCAACGCTATAAAATTCACTGGTAAAAAAATGGGTGCTATAAAGATTGTAATAAATGGTGCAGGTGCTGCTGGTATCGCTATCGGCAAGCTACTTATACTAATGAATTTTGGCGATGTGATACTTTGTGATATAGACGGTGCTATATACCGTGGTGCCCCAAACCTAAACGCTGGACAAGAGGAAATCTCGCATATCAGCAACAAGGATAATGCACAGGGCACGCTAGCAGACGTTATGAATGGCGCTGATGTATTTATTGGTGTGTCTCGCCCTGGCCTTGTCACTGCTGATATGGTTTCTACAATGAATAGTGGTATTGTCTTTGCTATGGCAAACCCAGTGCCAGAGATAATGCCGGACGAGGCTAAACGTGGTGGTGCTGTTGTTGTGGGCACAGGTCGTGGCGATTTCCCCAACCAGATAAACAATGTACTTGCTTTCCCAGGTATATTCAAAGGTGCGCTACAGTCCCGCTCCACTGCTATTACAGAAGATATGAAAGTGCGTGCGGCTATCTCTCTTGCAAACTTGGTTGATGAAAAAGAGCTATCAGCAGAATATATCATACCATCTGTGTTCCACAAGGGCGTTGCAGATGCTGTTGCGGCAGCAGTGGCAGATAGCGAATAACTACAAATAACAAACGGAGTTATGATAATATGAATTTGCTTATTGTTACGGGATTATCTGGTGCCGGAAAGAGCAAGGCTATAAACGCACTAGAGGATATAGACTATTTTTGTGTGGACAATGTACCGCCGATGATAGTGCCAAAATTTGCTGAGATATACAGCCAAGAAAACAAGCAGAGCAAGCCACTGGCACTTGTTGTTGATGCACGTGGTGGCGAGATGTTTGATGATTTTATACAGATGACCGAGGTGCTCCGCAGTGCAAATATAGTCTACAAGATACTTTTTCTTGATGCTGGTGATGATATTTTGCTAAAGCGCTACAAAGAAACTAGGCGCAAGCACCCACTGGTCACCGACCCATCACAACCACTTAGCGATATTATAAAGAAAGAGCGCGAAACACTACGCCCTGTGTACGACATTGCAGATTTTGTTCTGGACACAACACAAACCTCCCCCACACAGCTAAAAAAGCGTATAAGGGAAGCTTTTGAGAACAAAGATGCACACCATATGCTAGTGCAGTGCTTATCTTTTGGGTATAAACACGGACTGCCACCGGAGGCTGATATAGTCTTTGATGTAAGGTTTTTACCAAACCCATTCTATGTGCCAGAAATGCGCGAGAGAACTGGGCTTGAGAAAGATGTACGAGATTTTGCACTGGATAATAGCAAGGCTCAAGTTTTTCTCACCAAGCTGTACGATATGCTAGACTATCTACTGCCACAGTACCTGTCCGAGGAACGTGACCAGCTAGTAATAGCAATAGGCTGCACAGGTGGCAAGCACCGTTCTGTTGCTGTAGCACAGGAGATTTATCAGCGTGTACACGCCAAAGGTATGCGTGTGTCCATAGTACACCGTGATAAAGACAAGCCAAACCATCACTGATATATTTACGCTAAATCGACACTACTTATTGTAAGCAGTGTCGATTTTTTCTTTATCTTAAACAAACTGTGTCAGGTTTGATAGTATTTTTAGTTCTCCGTCAAGGAACGAGCAATGTATGCTATCGCCAGACTTTATAGTTCCAGTCAGTATTCCATCAGCTATTCTATCTTCTATATGTGTGCCTGCAACACGTCTTAGCGGTCTGGCACCATATTTTTTGTCAACATCCATTCCCACCAATGCTCTCGGTACTGTAATGTCATATTCCATAGATATATCCAGTAGTTTTAGGCGTAATTTTACTTTGTCTATCTCTAGTACTGCTATCTCTTGTAGGTTTTCATCGGATAGTGGGTGAAACACCACTACATCATCAAGCCTGTTTAGTAGCTCTGGGCGGAAATGCTCTTTTATCCTCTCGGACACTATCTTGCTTTTCTGTTGTACTGCGCTTTCTTCATCAGCGGCAAACCCCACCGATGTCCCACCAAAATACTGTGAGCCTATATTGGTTGTTAGTATTATAATTGCATTTTTAAAGACGGCTTTTCTGCCCATAGCATCTGTCACTTCTCCGTCCTCTAGTATCTGTAGCAGAATATTTGCTACATCTGGGTGCGCTTTTTCTATCTCGTCAAACAGCACTATTGAGTATGGCTTTCTCCTTATTTTGTCCGTTAGCTGTCCTCCCTCCTCAAACCCAACATACCCAGGTGGTGAGCCTATCAGCCTAGATACTGTGTGCTTTTCCATATACTCCGACATATCCAGCTTGATGATGGAGTCCCTGCTACCAAACAAGGTTTCTGCAAGCACTCTGCATAGATGTGTTTTGCCCACACCTGTAGTGCCTGCAAACATAAAACTCGCTATTGGTCTTATGGGGTCTTTTAGCCCCACTCTGCTACGCCTTAGCGCCTTGCATATGGATTTTATCGCTTCTGTTTGCCCTATAACCTGTTTGCTAAGCACGGTATCCAAGGTTAGGTATCGCTGTGTTTCTTCTTCTGTTATTGCACATAGCTCTATACCTGTGGTTTGTGCCACCATTTTGGCTATATGCTCCTTTGTCAGCACCAGCTCGTTCTTTGTCTTGCCCGTGGAGTACATCCGCAGTCGTGATGCTGCTTCGTCCAGTAAGTCTATTGCTTTGTCAGGTAAAAATCTGCCACAGTCATACCTTTGTGACAAGCTAATTGCCGCAAGCAGAGCCTCGTCGCTAATAGTAATTTGGTGGTGCAGCTCATACTTTGGGCGTAGGCCACGCAGTATAGCAAGGCTGTCTTCCTCGCACGGTTCTTCTACTAATATCTTCTGGAAACGACGCTCTAATGCACTATCACGCTCTATAGTCTTTCTATATTCTTCTGTAGTAGTTGCGCCTATTACCTGAAAACCACCACGTGCTAGCTGTGGCTTCATCATATTGGCAGCATCTACTGCGCCCTCTGCCGCGCCCACACCCATTATAGTGTGTATCTCATCAATAAACAGTATGATATTACCAGCTGTTATTACCTCGTCTATCATATTGCGTATACGCTCTTCAAAGTCACCACGGTATTTTGTTCCAGATACCATTGATGTTAGGTCTATGGTTATCACACGCTTATCCAGCAGTGATTTTGGGACTGTACCATTATTAATATACTGTGCTAACCCCTCTACTATGGCAGTCTTTCCCACCCCTGTTTCTCCTATCAAGCAGGGGTTGTTTTTTGTGCGCCTTGTTAGTATCTGTATAACTCTCTCTATTTCCTTGCTCCTACCTATTACAGGGTCCAGCCTGCCACCATATGCAAGCTCTGTTAGGTCCCTACCGAATTTATACAATATACCCGTGCGTGTTGGCGTGCTACGCACTCTCTGTGGTGGTGTCTGTGATACTCTCCTGTCTGGGTAGCTACTAGATGTTATAATATCATCAAGCATTGTCAATACATCGCTATACATAAAACCGTGTGTCGCCAAGTACTTGGAGGCTGACGAGTTTGGCTGTGTGCATATAGCAAGCAGTATATGCTCGGTATCTGCTAGTAACAGACCCAGCTTTCTACTCTCTGATGAGCAGTTCTCTATTATACGCTTGGCGTTTTTGGTAAAGTCTGCTGGTGATAATATAGATATCACCCCACGCCCCACATGCTGTATCACCGACTTACTGTAGTTATCGTAGTTCAGCCCTTTTTGCGACAGCATAGTATTTGCTATGCCACTGCCCTCTCGCATAAGGCCTAGCAATATATGCTCGCTACCAACATACGTGTGCCCCAGTTGCTCCGATATTAATATAGCATAGTTAAGTGCGTTATTCGCCTTTACGGTAAAACCATTGAATTTAAACATAACCGAGCTCCTATTCCTAGCACAAGCAATGTCCGCTGTACTATTTACCTCATTTTTTGCTATGCTATATTAATATTGACAAGACAAGATTTCTTATGCTTATTATTATAAATTAATATCCGCCCCATAAATGTACAGGCACATATTTTCCACAAGCAACATAGTATGCTGTGGGTAGTGAATAAAGCTACCATACATTCTAACACGGTAATAATCCGTTATATTTAAGAGGGTAAAACCCGAGAAAGTGGAGGTATATCTTATGTGTAATAACAATTGTGGTTGCGGCTCACTATTTGGTGGCGATAGCTGTACTTGGATACTTGTTCTTTGTATCCTATTCCTAGTTTTCTGTGGCGGTTGCAATGTTTGTGGCAACACACGCAATGGCTGCGGCTGTGACAATGGCTGTGGTTGCTAAAATTAGTCATCAGAGCAAATTGGGGGTTGTGGTAAAACACAGCCCCTACGCTCTATAATAAGGAGAGATACGAAAATGAAATTAGAAAAACTGATATTAACTGAAAACAACTGCTACAAAGCAGGACAAAAACACACTGTAAAAGGGTTAATGCTACACTCTACAGGTGCTAACAACCCCAATCTGCGACGATATGTAGGCCCCGACGATGGTATACTGGGCGAGAATGTGTATAACAATCACTGGAACACAGCGCGCCCAGATGGTAGGAGTGTATGTGTCCATGGGTTTATAGGGCTGGATAAATTTAATGTTGTACGCACCTATCAAACATTGCCATGGGACATGGTAGGCTGGCATAGTGGCAGTGGCAGGCTGGGGCATAAGAAAAATGCAAATAACACAGGCTATATAGGCGTAGAGATATGTGAGGGCGACCTTGATGATGCTGCATATTTCAAACTTGTATACCGAGAGGCAGTGGAGCTATTTGCATATCTATGCGTACTGTACGACCTAGACCCAATGTATGATATCATCTGCCATAGCGAGGGTAGTGAGCTTGGTGTTGCATCTGCACATGGCGATGTAATGCACTGGTTCCCAAAACACGGCAAGGATATGGAGAGTTTCCGTAGTGATGTTGCTGTGAAAATGTGTACACTAAAGCCACCTACTATCACACCCGACCCCACACCAAGCGACAGCTATTACAGAGTGCAGGTAGGCGCATTCAAAAACAAAGACGGTGCAGAAATAATGCTAGCAAGCCTTGTAGAGGCTGGTTTCACAGATGCATTTATCAAATATTCTTGATAGGTGCTAAAACGGAGAGCGACTATGAATAAAGAAAAAAAGAGTTTTCTTGCCATAATAGGTAGCAAAAACACAGCCTATATAGGGCTTGTGAGTATATTTGCAGTACTACTGCTACAGTCTGGGTTTTCGTTGTTTGTCACCGGCCCAGCAGATGAGTCTTTTTCAGCGATGGACACAGTATTCCGCACAGCACTCAGCTCTATTTTTGGTTATATAATGAGCCGAGTTTCTGTAGATAGCGTTACCCAAACCAAGACTAAAAAAGGAAATAACCCTACACAGACAAAACAAATAGGGTTCACGATAGATAATCCCAGCACACCACAAATGCTCTATAGCGAGGATATTACCAAGGAGGGTACGTCAGCGCCAGAAATCGTCCCAACTACAGAACCGACACTTCCCTCGCCTATTAGCAAGCGTGTTTTTATAAACGCACAAATAATTATTCTGACAATATCCTGCGTGTACTGTCTTGGCGCAATGATTTTTATGCGTAACTTTAGCCAGCTTACAACTGTTAGCACCTCTGCTATAGTAACAATAGCAATGTACCGTGATATAATATCTGGCACAATAGGTGCGCTGATTGGTCTTTCCCAGCCAGTACAAAACGAGAGCTAGATAAATGTAAAAGCAAAAATGCAGTGCGACATAGCTATCACACTGCATTTTTTATATTTTATTTAAAATAGGACAAAAGAAAAAACCTCGCTACAAAAAGTAACAAGGTTTTGATGGTGGGAGATGATGGATTCGAACCATCGAAGCTGAAAGCAACAGATTTACAGTCTGCCCCCTTTGGCCGCTCGGGAAATCTCCCCTATTTAGTTTGAGTAAAAATTATGGAGCTGGTGGACGGACTTGAACCCCCGACCTGCTGATTACAAATCAGCTGCTCTACCAACTGAGCTACACCAGCATATTTTTCTCTCGCGCCTCAAGCCACGACTTAAGGCTTAGTTATAATAACATACGAAAACCAATATGTCAATAGTTTTTTCGAAATTTTTTTGATTTTTTTAAAAAAATATTTTTTTCAACTTTTTTTAATTTTTTTCAAAAAAAGTATTGACAAACACTTTGTTGTATGTTATTATATTGCTCGTAGTCCAGAGCGCACATACACACAGCAAACATTTCCTTCTCTGAACTCACTACAAACGATATCGTCTGGTACTTAGTATCAGTGGTATATATATGCGGTCGTGGCGGAATTGGCAGACGCGCTAGATTTAGGCTCTAGTGTTGCAAGACGTGAGTGTTCAAGTCACTTCGACCGCACCAAATTTCCCATAGACGAACCATCGTCTATGGGAATTTTTCTGCTTTCGGGGCTTGCATTGCAGAAAACTTCGAGGTAACCATTATCTTCATCATCGTATAGAATAATCTTGCTGACAAATGTGTCTATAAGCGAAGTCCTAAACTCTGTGCTGTTAATATCACCTTTTTTATACTTATCAAAGTAAAAAGCAACCTGTTCTGCTGAAAGCTGTGGAGATAAAATCTTCTCTTTAGCAAGTTCTGTTTCAAGCAACAACTTTTCCTGTTGTCGCTTTTCAATCTGACTTGAGATAAGTTCAACAGCAGTTCCTTTTTCAATCGCTTTTATTAAGTTTTCGGTAGCAACTTCGTTTTCTCGAAGCCCTCTTTTTATGCGTTTGAGTTGGTCGGTGTTGCCTTCTTTTACTGAAAGTTCAGCTATTTTTTGTGCCACATCATTTATATAATTGCTATGCAAAACCTCCCAAACAGCAAATACAACCTTATCCTCTATCACATTTTTAGTGATGGATTTTTTATTGCAACCGCCCTTTTTACGCTGATTAACACAGCCGTAATATTGGTAAAAGCTTTTGTTGCGAGATGTACCGCTAAAGCCTGTCATGGCACTGCTACAATGCCCACAGTATAGTTTTGTAGCGAGCAAGTAATAATCCTCGACAGCTTTTGACCTCGCCGGTGCTTTCTTGTTCTTTTCAAGCTGAATTTGTGCCTGCTCAAAGGTGAAATCATCTATTATGCGTGGAATACCATCGGCTATCTCCATTCCGCCATAAGCAAATGTCCCCAAATAGCGTTTGTTGGTCAAGATGTTTCGTATTGAGTTTTTGTTATAGGCATTGCCTTTGCTTGTTTTGATGCCATTATTATTGAGGTAACGGATAATTTCAGCCATTGTCTTACCCGATAGATACATCTCAAATATTCGCTTAACTATCGGCGCTTTTTCCTCGTCGATCTCAAACTTTTTGTCTACGACTTTGAACCCAAGTGCAATGCCACCGCCTGTACATAGACATTTTTTAGCATTGAGTTCTAAACCTCGTTTGACTTTCTGTGACAACTCTTTGCTGTAATATTCAGCCATACCCTCAAGGACAGCTTCCATAAGTACGCCACTTGCATCATCGGATATATTCTCTCTCGCTGATAAAACTCGCACATTGTTGCGTTTCAGCTTATTTTTATAGGTTGCCGAATCGTAACGATTACGGGCAAATCTATCAAGCTGATAAACAAGCACACCCATGAATTGCCTTTTGGCACTGTCCGCTATCATTCTCAGAAATTCGGGGCGATTATCAGCACTTCCACCGGAAATTGCCCTGTCGATATATTCGCCAATAATGGTATAACCACATCTTTCAGCAAATTCATAACAAACTTTAAGTTGCCCCTCAATGCTCTGTTCGTTTTGCGAAGCTGAGGAATACCTCGCATAAATCACAATATTTGTAGTTTCTTTCAATAAAATTCCCCCTTTAATATTTATAGTAC
>CAYJFF010000099.1:0-10226 GCA_964369345.1 uncultured Oscillospiraceae bacterium | reverse complement strand
TGTGTTTGATTTGTATGTTTTATGAAAATCACTTCATTATTAAACGCTCTCAAAGTTTTATTTACTTTGTCAAACACAGGCTGGTTAATACTGCAATATAGCATAAAATCTTGTAGTGTTTTGTAATTTTTTTCATCATCACAAATGCATACATATGCAACATCTCGACTATATGCCCTATACTCACACTCAAACATTTGGTCGTTGTGCGCGACCAGCTCTGCACTGCAATAGATAGCCATATAGCCAGCCTTTTTTTGTGCGAATATCCAGTTGCCATCTCTTATTACATCATCAAACCTCTTCTGTGGCAAATATAGATGTGTAAAATCCACAGCCTCATCTCCTGGTATGCTGTATACTACAAGCAACACATTTTTGTCCTGCTTTATTGCAGGTATAATTCCATTTCCATGCCAATATCCTGGACGCATACTACCCACTTCATTCGTTTTGCCTGGGTGGTTTACAAAAGCACATGCCTCTTTATCAAGTGCTGCATACCACAAATGTTGTTGGTAACCATATACGCCAGGCTCAATTTGAGTTGTGCCATGGAAGCACTCATTTATAGATTTTACATAAAGAAAGCTTTCATCATCTGGTAAATGTGCTATATTCTCCCAAAGACGTGCAGGCACACCCGTGGGTGGTGATTGTGTGGATGTTAGGAGATAATTTTCTCTTTTTTCCAATACAATCTGCGCATTACTCTCACGATATGTTTCACTAACAGGGTTATCCATAACAGCTATAAGGTTATCCTTGAACTTGTACTTTGTCGTAGCAAAGCATGATATCCATTCACTAAAACCATAGGCAGATTTTGGGTTAATCATATTTACAAGACACTGCAAATCCTGTGAAGCAGGATATAGCACAGCACGGTAGGTTCGCCCCTGTGGCGCAAAGCAAACACCATCAAAAGTATGCTTCGAGATGCCCATAAACAATCTATCCAAGCATTTTTCTGCCAGTTTAGAAACATTCTCCGGCAAATAATCAAAAACATTTAGGAGTGCTGCAACTGTAATAGAGGAATAAACAGAGCTATAAAATTCATCATATCCATACTCGCTGACATCTAGCACCCACTGCTCAATGCGCTTTAACGCACGTTCTGCAAGCTCTTTACCAGTTTTGCCGCTACGTATAAAGATATCATCAGGGTACTTTTTGCCAGCAAAATATGTGGTAACAAAGAACATCAGGCTGTGGTTTTCGCTCCAAAAACACATACCGTCCGTACCTTTTTCGTCCATCCAGTGACGGAAATTAAGCATCGTCTCTTTTAAACATGCTTCAAACTCATCCGGCATTGAGTACTCGTGTAAAAAACGCACCAATCCACAACTCATAAAATCCACACAGTCAAATCGCTTGTCAATGATAGTGAGTGTATAGAATAAGTCATCAATATCTTTTTGTGTCTGTAAACCTAAGTGATAACGTGCCAATATCGGGTACACACAAAAATGCTTGTTATACGCACGTGGTATAGAGTGTATTTTTGCTATTTCATAATATATCTTTTCAAGGTATTCTTCCCTTGTCTGTGCTTCTATATATGTTGGTTTGATAAGCTCGTTTATCTCAAAAAAGCGGTACATATATTTGTTATTTACTTTTACTTTAACTGTAAAACTTGGAATTTCGCTTGAGAGTGCTACATCTGTTTTGCCTGTTATATCACATTCAATATACCTTGTAGGCAACAAATCAAGGTCGTGCGGGTTTTGGTCATATGTTAGTGTTGTTTCGTTTTCCATTGGGAAATCAGCCAGGAGATGTAAATCTGTTATGCTCAAGTTATCAAGCCATTCTGCTACACTCGCCTCTTTTTCATAACCTGATGGCAGACACACTTTTATGTCATCTTTATTCTCTGCAAAGCAAATAGCAAACATATTCCTAGTATCGCGCACACCTAGAGTTGACACTTTCATATACAGTGGATTTGCGCCTTCTCTTAGCGATAGTTTTATTTTTGTGCTTTGTATGGGTTTGTATGCAATATTATCCATGCTTCCCACAAGCTCATAGTTTAGGTACATTTGCACATTGCAATATGTATATAGTGTGCACTCTACCTCCACATCTTTTTCCGCCCACAAAATAGTATATGCATCAAAAGATACATCGTTTAGTGAGTAGCCCTTTGAGAAATCCACAAAATAGTTCTCGTATGAATAGTAGTAAGAAAAATCTTTTTCTTTTAAAATATCTTCACTTATTTTGGGCACAGCGTCTTTTGTTGCTTTTTCTGATAGCTCCACACGAACAAGACGCTCGAATTCTAGTTGGTCATCAGAGGAAATGTTTGTTACAATATCTTTTTCAATGAGCGATGTAACCAAAAAATTCGTAACAAATCCAGAATTGTTTAATTTGAAATACTGCATAGTAAAACTCCTTTATTGACTAGCTGTTTATATAAAATATTGTTACTTGCCACAAGCACCCACAATTACTGCAGTTTGCATAATTATGGGTACTATAGCTTTTTTTGCTAATCTATCCTTTTACTGCACCTGACATTGTGCCGTTTATAAATTGTTTTCTCGCAAACAAGTAAACAATAACAATGGGTACAATAGAAATTGTAGACCCAGCAAACATAAGGTTCCACGCTGCGGCACCATCGCCTGTGTTTTGTAGTGCAACAACGCCAACAGTTAGTGGACGCAACTCTTGGTTTGACATTGTAAATATCATAGGTAGCACATATTCGTTCCACGCACCTCTAAAAGTTAGCAGTGCAACTGTACCAAGCGCCGGTTTTAGGTTTGGTAGTATTATTCTCCAGTATGTTTCAAAGAAAGAGCAACCGTCTATTTTTGCTGCCTCATCTAGCTCTCGTGGTACCGAATTCAAATAACCCCTTACCAAGAATATGTTTGTTGCCTGCCCACTACCTATACTGATAAGTACCACACCCCATAGTGATTGATTTAGGTTTAAATCAACCGCAAGTTCAAACATAGGTCGTAGTGACGCACTACCTACATTTATAAACATAAATGCAATCATAGTATTAAATATGAGCTTTTTAAACGGAAACTCTTTGCGCGAAAAAACATAACCAGACATACTGGATATAAAAAGTGCCCCTGTCGTAATACTAACACCCAAGAATATACTATTCATAGTATATTGCGAAAAATCTGCAATTTCCCAAGCCTGCACATAGTTATCAAAAATAAACTTTTCGGGGAAAATATTGACACCACCCGCAACCAACTCAAGATTTTCTTTAAAAGACCCCAATATAATATAGACAATGGGATAGACTGTTACAATAGACAAACAAGTCAAAAATATAAAAATGAGGAAATTAAAGAATTTAGTTGTCTTTGATTCGATAACCCTTACTTTTGCCATATACTCAGACCCTCCTTTAAATTTCATCCATTTTTTTACTAAAGTTTAGGAAAATAGCTGTGATTATACCTACAATAAGAGCAGAGAAAATACTTATTACTGCACCATAACCAATTTGTAATGGCTGTCCCACGCTACCACCAGTGCCAAACACCATTTTGAATATATAAGAGAACATAACTTGTGTCCTGTTGTTTGGACCACCATTTGTTAATACAAGTATTGACTGATAGTCCTTGAAAGCACCTGTAATAGCTATCATAATAACAACTTTAAGAACTGGGCCTAGCATAGGTAGGGTTATTCTAAAGAATGTTTTTATACCATTTGCACCATCGATTTTAGCACTCTCGTATACCTCGTGGGATATGCTCGACAAACCAGAAGCAAGCAAAATCATATAGTTACCAAAACCACCCCAAACAGCAACAATAACAACTGCATACATAGCATAACCTGGGTCACCCAGCCAGTCTATAGGTCTGTCTATTACACCAAAAAGCTGAAGATAGGCGTTTAGAATACCATTAAAAGCAGAAAATATAAAAGACCAAATCAAGCTGTAAATAGCCGAGCTTATAACAGTTGGCATAAAAAATATAGTTTGGAACACTGCGCTACCCGTACGTTTTCCCTGTATGATGACCGCTGTGAAAAGCGAAAGAGGTAGTACAAACGCAAGCTTGAGTATAGCATACTCAAATGTATGAACCACGCTCTCCCAGTATAAGTTATCTTCAAACACACGTGTAAAGTTATCCATGCCTATGAAATAAGAAACAAAACCATTATAGTCATAAAAAACATACCTTGCCACCCATAAAAATGGATAAACATTAACCGATAATATAAAAATGATAGTAGGCGTAATCATAGCCCACATGGGGAAAGCATCTGTATCTTTTTTTAATGATCTTTTGATGCAATCTTTTTTCTTCATTAAATTAACCTCCTATCTTTTTTAAAAGGCCATCATGGTATCATAATGACCTTTAATAATATAATTATTTGTCAAGATAAAGCTGTGTGCCACCTTGTGGGTTCATAGGGTCATAATCTTCCACTACAAGACGTTTTATTTTGCCTAGCTCAACATCTCTATCTAGTGCTTCGTTGTATGTTTTGTTCAGTGTTTCTATGGTTTCGTCAATTGTGTCGCCACCTGCTACAAGTGCATTCCATAGAGCCGCTTCCCATACTTCTCCTTGTGGTGCTACAGTTGGTACTGTAGGATAAAACGACTCATAGTCAGAGCTGGTGTAAGAAAAGTCTCCCATTTTGCCTGCCTTGGACAGATCTGCTTTATCCATCAAGTAGCCAGAGAATGGTAGGCTATAGCCACCCTCGTAGTAACCAATAAGTACGGATTCAGATTGTAGATATTCTATAACTTCCCAAGCTTCCTCTGGGTGCTCTGTTTGTGAAGACATCATGCGGCCACCATTAGGTCCACTGTGTTGTACACCATTTATTGTGCCATCCATGGTTGGTAGCTCTGCAACAGCCCACTCAAACCCAGTGATTGGGAACTGCTCTGTAAATACTGTTACCTCTTGTGATGCATTTGCGTGGATTATAGCGCCACCCTCAGCGAATTGAACCCTTGCTGGGTCTATTTTTAGTGAAGTGGAACTTGGGAATACTGCACCGTCAGAGAATAGTCTGTGAAGTTCATGTAACATTGGGGCAAAATCTGTGAAGTCATATCGACCATTTTCATAGTCATAGTAGTGGATGCCACTCTTTGCTGCAGAGTGTTGAATCCATCTCTCAAAAGGTCCGCTTGCACCTGGGAATATGATACCATAATAGTCCCCATTTCCTTCTTCGGAAATATCTATACACATATCAACAAAATCTGGTATGTTATCAGGCACTGTCATACCTAGTTCATCCATAACTGTTTTGTTATAGATAATTCTAGAACCACTTCTTCTACCAGCTGGCATAAAATAAATGTCTTCGCCTATGGCATTGTAGTTTTGGTATACATGCTGGTCAGCTTCTAATACTTCTATGAACTCTGGTGTCATAAAGTCATTGATAGGCTGGATTAAGCCCGATGTTACAAAGTCAGAAAGATTGTTCTGTGCACTATGCACATCTGGGTATTGACCAGAAGAAGCTGCTAACATCAGCATATTTGTCATGTTCTCTGTTTGTACAACATAGTCAATAAATATTCCGTTATCAGCATTGTTAAAATCAGCAACAACTTTTTCCATATACACTAGGTCGTGGCGATCTCCTGTCCAGAGTGTTATAGTCGTTTTCTCCGCAGGCTCAGTTTCTGTATTACTTGTAGCTGTAGATGTAGTAGGAGTAGCAGAAGATGCGCTAGATGATGTGGTTGTTTCTGGGGCACACGCAACTGTTGTCGCCATAATAGTGGATACTAATGCAATAGCTGTTAGTTTTTTAAAATTTGTATTCATTTGTTTCCCTCCATTTAATTTGTGTATTAACTGTAACATATATGTCTAAATTGTAAAATGACATTTTTAATTATATACTTGGCATTTTTTACTATATTTATAATTTTACTATAATAACTTTACTAACATATAATAATTTTGTTTGTTATAGCTATTTTTTAATTTTCCTATTGTGTAACACATAGAAATTAGTTGGCGTTATATATTTTTTATATAAATATAGTTTATAAGTGTAACATTATATGTTATTATATTAAACGTGTATGTAAAGAAATACAAGAGAGGAGCTAATATAATATGGAAAAGCAAACTGTTAGCTTATTAATAGTAGATGATGAAGAAATAATTAGAACTGCGCTAATGTATGACTTTGATTGGCTTTCTTTGGGTATCGAGGTGGTGGGTTCTGCGCCTGATGGAAAAGAAGCTTTTGATATGATAAAGAGCCTAAAGCCTGATATTGTTATTTCTGATATAAAAATGCCAGGCTGTGATGGTATACAGCTAAGCAAGCTTGTTTATAATCATTCACTGCAAACAAAAATAATTCTTTTAAGCGGGTTTAACGATTTTTCATATGCCCAAAAAGCAATACAGTACAAAGTTAATACATATATATTAAAACCAATAAATGTAGAAGAGCTAAAAGATGCTGTTTGCACGCTGAAAGATGATATTTTATCCAAACGTAAAACTGAATATAATCAAAGTGCTTTTAGAAGCATACAAATGGCGTCCTACAGACAACAATTTTTACGAGAGTTGGTCACAAAAAACATCGGTAAAGACAGAATAGATACCATATTACCCACTCTCAATATACATTTTACTTCTGATAAAATAAATGTCTCGCTGATTAAGTTAGTACGTCTACAAGAAGACACAGAAGCTGCTGCTGATATATATAATCAAACTTTGGATAATTTAAAGAGTTTGCTATGCAATGACACCAGCCATGTTTTTATGCTCACGAACGATATAATTGTAATACTTTCCCACACAGTAAGCACTGTTTTTTTGGAGCAATTTGTGCTTGACTATTCAGTAAGCGACGAGATTTCTCTATATGCTTGCAAAGGCAACGCGGTGTCTTTGTACAATCTTTCCGCTTCTTATAATCAGGCGAAAGAAGTTCTAGAGTTTTATATTTATTTTGATAAACCCTGTGTGCTTTCTAATGATTTCCTAACGCAACCTTTGCCACCAACACACATTTTAAACCAACTGTCAACACAAGAAATTTTTAATAGCTTGATGCAAAATGACCACAAACAGGCATATCGTAATTACCTGCAATGTATTGATACCATAATGTACATACCTACTCCACCACCAAATTTTTTGTTTAGTATGTGCAACTATATCCTAACAAGTTTAAGCAAAGAACTTCGCCACAACAATACAGATTTTGTCATTTACACCTGGGATTTTTACTATACTTTACAAAACTTAGGAAGTATCAAAGCAATTAACAAATGGGTATCACAGCTTTTTGAAATATTAATTGCAGATATAGGTATTACAAACTCCAAGAAAGTGGACCCTGTTATAGAAAAAGTTATGCAGTATTGTGAGGAACATATAGACACTAAAATAAAAATTGAAGAACTATGTACATTTGTAGGACTAAGCAAGAGCTATTTTACTACATATTTCAAAAATAAAACTAATATAAACTTTAGAGATTACTTACTAAATATGAAGATAAATTATGCTTGTACAGCTCTAAAAACACAGGATATAACACCAACTGAACTATCTATTATGATAGGGTATGATGACTATCGCTCCTTTAACCGTGCATTCAAGGCGCGCACAGCCACAACACCGTCAGAGTACCAAAAAAAGTATTGTGTTCTTTAATAAAACTAAAAAAGGGAGTATTGCTATGCTAGAAAAGTTAGCCAATATGAAATTCAAATATAAGATTGTGCTATCCCTAACTACGGTTACTGTATTAGCTATTACTTTTTTAACATATATCTTCAGTAATAATATAATCCAAATCACTAGAAACTACGCCTTTGAAAAAGCTGAAACATCTACCATAAGTGCAGCTAAAGAAATGGAAAATCGTTTGGACACTCTTATTGCCTCAAACACCAAATTTCTCATGTCACAAACTATAGAAGGGCTTTTAGTAGATATATATTTTGCACGCGCAGACTTGGCTAAAAACTTTGCAAATACATCGGACAGTTTCAATATTTTCGAGAACTCAAACAGCTGGCTATCTATGGTGTATATATATTCCAAGCAACAACAGCTATTTTCTGGCTCTGCACACATCTCCACATCTTTAACCCCAGATATTGAGAGCTATGACCTATGGAGTGTAAAAGAAATAACTTATTTGCCATATGTCTCAAATGAATTTTCACATTCAGAATATGTGATACCCCTTGTACTTCCTCTTAACTATTACAATAACACTTATTGGCAATATGGAGAGAGTGCAGTACAACCAATTAGATGTGTTAATCTTATCTCTGTAGAAGATGTCAATGACCTACTGGAAAGCTATACAAATAACTATACACATGGCATGTACTTAACTGATGAAAACGCAAATTTGCTGAATTCACCCAGTATTTCTATTTTTGAAGATGAAAATTTAAAGCATATTTTGCAAACAAAAGACACTACACTCAATCTTCCTATAACAATAGACGGCGACCTGTTCTACCTAACACATAGCACTATTCAACAAGGTAAGGTAAAAGTTGTTCACTTGATATATGACGAAACAATAAGAAGTGCATTGTCTGGTGTTTCATCATCATACTTAGGTATGTTTATTACTGCTATTCTCTTATCATTTATTTTAAGCTTTACAATAGGCGACTTTTTGTTGCGCCCCATGCACAAGTTAACAAATGCTGTTGTGAAAATCAAAAACGGCTCTTACAATTCAAAAGAAGTTTTTAAATATTCTGATGAAATAGGCACTTTGGGAAATCAGATTAATAGTATGCACGAGCAAATTATTCTGCAAATTGAAAAAATAAAAGAAGATGAGCGCGAAAAGTCAAATGCGGAAATTGCTCTTTTAACAGAACAAGTCAATCCACATTTTCTATACAACACACTGGGGTGCATACATTTGCAAATACTATCAAAGGAAAACGATAGCGCCGCAAATATGATACAAAGTTTAAGTTCATATTTACGTCTGACACTAAATACTGGAAACACTTTAACAGAACTATCACAGGAACTTATGCATGTTGGTGAATATATAAATTTAATGAATCGAGATTTCTCTAATATTATATCTTGTAATTTCTATTTACAAGAAGACCTGCAACATTATGAGATTATAAAGACATTGTTGCAGCCAATGGCAGAAAATAGTATTAAACACGGTTTTGCTGCGCCTGACTTTAGGCAAACTGGCATAAAAGCTAATATAAGTATTAGCATCACCTCTAAAAACGACAAAATTATAATTGAATTTTCCGATAATGGACTTGGCATTGATATAAAAAAAGCTGAAACTCTAATAAAATCCACTGACAAATCCACTCATTTTGGGTTACGCAATATTTATCGCCGAATTTCATCATTTTACGGCGAAGAAAATGTAGAAATGACATTCGATAGTATACCATATTACAAAAACACCATAACTCTAATGCTACCATATAACCGATAGTATCTGCGTTTTCAGTACTCATAATATTTTCCTCATTTCATAAAATAATAAACTCCGACTGTGATAGCAAAGTTTCGTTATCATAATCGGAGTTTTTGTATACACATATAGCGCCATGAGATAGAGAGAACTCTCCCAGTGTCACAAAATAAGGCTCTATATAACCACTAGCAATCCAAATTACAATAACAAATAAATACCAAAGCAATACTGCTTTCGACCACTGTTTGACTACTACTCTCACAAAACAGCAAAAAAGCCTGTAAACCCAGTTGCAACATAGGTTTACAGGCTTTCACCATATCTTCTTAAACTTGTGTAGAACTAAATGAAGCGACTATAAGTAAGTATATCATAGACCAAGAAAATCATGATATAGCTTTAGATAAACTGAACGTTAAAGAATATGAATACCCCTTTAATGGTCGAGATAAGTAATACGAACACCCCCTAAGGAGTAGCAAAAGTGGCAAAGACAGTAGACTTGAACAAAGTGAAAGTCGGCATCTTGAGGCGCAGTCGGCAACAAACCCTTATAGGGCTAGAGCAAACCACCCATTTGACGGGTGGTTATGATTTTGTGGGAGTAGTAGTCATTTCATTGGATATTTATATAGCTTTTAGTTAAGAGAGAAAGGCTCACTTTACACCACCCATAGCAAATTTTCGTGTACTCAAGCTTGCCAAACTATTGACATAGAGCCTTTATAATAATTTACTATCGTAATAATCTGATTGTACTTTTATAATTTTTT
>CAYJFF010000098.1:0-10354 GCA_964369345.1 uncultured Oscillospiraceae bacterium | reverse complement strand
CGCCCCTAGCAAATGCTAGAAGCGATTGGGGTGTCGAGGTTTCTCGACTTGGCACGCTGTTGCAATAAAGATGCTTTGGGTCAAGGGGAGACGTTTGTACAGGGAGTCGAACTTACACTGCAAATTTCTCAGCATATTTAAAATATATAATGTAGGATAGCTCTTTGTCGCTATTTCGCTTATCGGTATGTAGATTGCCACGCAGTAGCACGTCACTGGATACCTTTAGCGCATCTGCAATTGGAATAAGAGCATGAACTGAACACTCAAGGTTCAAATCCATACCCTTATTCAAAATATTTATTCTATAAGCACTCCACCACGTTCAATAAACTTGTCAGTAAACTGGTGAATATGCTGTTCGGTGGTATATGTTTTCCCCTGCATATTTGCCATTTCAGACTGTTCATAGGCGTAGTTAGCCTTAGCTTTTTCTAGTATATCCTGTGCAAAGTCACGTGGAATTACCACCACACCGTCGGTGTCACCGACAAGTATATCCCCCGGCATTACCACCTGTCCACCACACACAACAGGTACGTTTATCTCACCAGGACCCTCACGATATGGACCAAGCGAGGTAACACTTTTTGCAAACACAGGTATTTGCGATGCCTTTACTTCGTCTAGGTCACGAATGGCGCCGTTTACCACAAAGCCACCTACCTGCTTTAGCTTTGCGTATTCAAGCATCATGCCACCTAGCACTGCTCTGTCTTCGTATCCAGCGCCGTCAATAACCATAATATCACCGGGTTGTATGTAGTCCAGCGCAGTTTGTGCCGCTAGGTTATCACCTGCTGGAAGTTTCACTGTTACAGCAGCACCACAAAAACTTTTTTTATTGAATGGCTTTATCCCCCCAAACATACAGTACATACGCTTGAGCGCATCGCCGATGTTTGCACTGGGTATCTTGCTAAACTCCGCCACTACCGCACTATCGGGTCTCTTTATACTCTTATATGCTCTAAATCCTACTGACATATATCCACCTCTTTTTTATAATGATAATATCTGTTATAGAAATAGCAATGCGAGTGCACATTATCCTGTGCACTCGCTAAACCTGCTATCATTCAATGCAACTATCGGTAAAGTTTTCTATAAGTGTCATTGCATCTTCCCAGTCGTCCATGCGGTTTATGGTAAATCCGTGATGGGAGTTTTGAAATCTCTTAGCGACAGTTTCTACCCCAGCACGGGCAAGTTTTAGCGCAAAATCCTCTGCTTCAAATGATAAGCCGTCTAGCTTACCTGTTATTATAGCAGTTTTCGGAAAATTTGCAACCTGTTCGTCTGTGGCAAATACAGGGGAAACCAGTGGATTTTTTGCGTCATCGCCTGAAGCGTAGAAAGCATTATACGCTTTTGCTACTTCGGCTGGGATATCGTCTGGTATGCGTGGTTTGTCAGCTGGGTCGGTGTATAGGTCTAGTGGAGAAAATTCTATTACCGCACCACAAGGTTTAAAATCACCTGTCTGTCCTGCTGTGATACAGATACCAGCCACTAGGTTACCACCTGCACTGTGTCCCATCAGCATAATCTTCTCTTTACACACACCTAGTTCTTCGGCATTATCGTGCATATACTTTGCTATTGCATAGCTCTCGTTTACCGCAGTAGGGAAAGGATACTCAGGTGCAAGTGAGTAGTCAATATCCCACACAAGGCAGTTGTATTTTACCGCCATTTTACTACAAAACAGACGGTCTTTGTCCTGACGCCCTTTTATAAAACCACCACCGTGAAAGTTTAGTATTGCAACATTTGAACGCGTAGTGTTATTAGGCATAATTTCATATAATTTTACCGACATAGTGTCATCTATAACAATAGTTTTTGCTGTTTCGGTAACGGGTATATTCTCAAACTCGTGTGGTTCTACCTTGCCAAATAGGTCACGGCTACGCATGCGCTCAGCTCGCTCTACTTTTTCTTCATATGTCATATCATTTACTCCTTATATATCACGTACTGAGCCATCAAATGCGATTTGGCAGTTAATACTGCGCTGTGCAGGTGGAAATAGCTCGCTAATGTTTTCTACAAGCTCGATACCTATACCGGGTGCGGTTGGAATGGTAATATAACCACGGTCTATTTCAAACGCAGAGGTAATCATCTGGCTTTCGTTGCCTTTTTCATAAAAACTTGGGAACTCCTGTATAACTACATTAGGCACAGCCGCTACCAGTTGCAGACAAGCCGCTGTGGATACAGGCCCTAGTGGGTTGTGTGGTGCAATCTCTACATAATGGCTCTCTGCTATTGCCGCCACCTTTTTGCAAGGGGTCAACCCGCCTAATGCGCATACATCGGGACGAACATATCTTGCGCCTTTACGCATCAGCAGGTCTTCAAACTCCTGTATGTTTATGTATCGCTCACCAGTTGCCACAGGAATTACCGTTTTGCTTGCTACCTCTGCCATTACAGCATTGCTATCAGGGGCGATAGGGTCTTCTAGGAATAGTGGATTGTACTGCTCCACACCTTTTGCAAAGGCAATAGCATCTGCGACACACATACTCCTGTGCACTTCTAGTATTAGGTCAAACTCATTGCCAACTGCCTCACGACACGCCTTTACGCGCTCTATCTGAGCCGCCACACGGTATGCAAATATTCCGTCCTCATACTCTGCGGTGTCCTTGCGAATATCGCCTGTAATCATCAGCCTAGCCGCTGTAAAGCCCTCATCTTTTAGCCTTACACATTCAGCCGCCATATCCTCAGGTTTAAACTTAAATATTGCAGGGTAGGTACGAACCTTGTCGCGGTATCTGCCACCCAACAGCTCATAAACTGGCACACCGAGAGCCTTACCTTTGATATCCCACAGCGCTATATCAATAGCGGCTATCGCACTCATAACAATGCTACCACGGAAGTACATACTGCGGTACATATACTGCCAGTGGTGCTCTATCTTCATCGGGTCTTTACCCACGATATATGCTGCCAGTTTATTCAGCACACCCACTGTGCCATCAATGTAACCCCAAGCGCCCACCTCACCTATGCCATAAACTCCGTCATCGGTGTATAGCTTTACAAACAGGTATCTGCTGGCAGGGATTAGCTCCATTCTAGTTATCTTCATCTTGTTCGCTCCTTATCTCAAATATTTTTATTGTTAATAACTCACCCTCTCGGTGGCCTTCAGCACGAAAATTATTACGATGCAGGTATGGTG
The DNA here is from genome assembly GCA_964369345.1 of uncultured Oscillospiraceae bacterium. Taxonomy (GTDB): domain Bacteria; phylum Bacillota; class Clostridia; order Oscillospirales; family Ruminococcaceae; genus Angelakisella. The sequence continues at coordinate 7,152 of CAYJFF010000098.1, read as the reverse complement.
CAAGCACCTTGCTATCAGTATAGAAAGTAGGAATTGTCTTAAATGGTTTAGGGCTGTCTATGTGAAAATCACCTGTATTTTCTATATATATCTTGCAGTCGTTGCCCTTGTAGTCTTTCCCCAGTAGCATATACCTTGCTGACATATGTTTAATTCCATTTATGTCAATAATCTGCCTATCAACTGCACCCTGTGCAATCTCTCCGTTAAATATATCACCCTTTACACTACCTGTAAATGGGATAATTACCACTGTTCCAACATCGCTTTCTAACATTGTGCGTTCATTTGTTGTAACATATATATCCAGCACACTCGCCAACAGAATACACCTCCAATTACTAGCTAATTATATAATATAACAAACTTTGTCATTAGTCTAATACTTATAAATGATGATTTTATCAAAAAAAATAATACAGCTAACCGTAAAAGTTAGCTGTACTATTTTGTGCATTTTACCAGATTTATGTTATTTCAGGTAGTAATTTATCTTCGATAATTGTTATCATATCTTTTATAAGCCCACTATTTTTGTTATCATCACGATACCCTGCAACACAGTTGCGTATATGTATCTGTTGTTGGAGTGTGCAAAAAGCCAGTTTCTCCTTACACTCTGGGTATTTTCGGTCAAACATAGTCGCCGTGATGAAGATTGCACCAACACCCAAGGCTGCTAGTTGATATGCAGTATTCATATTCTTGTACGACACCACACGTAGTGGGTTTACCTCTGCTTGGTTTAGAAGTATCTGTGCCGAACGATAAAAACCATTTCCAGGGTATGGCAATAAGAAAGGGACACCCTTAAGCAATTGGCTATCTATATAATAGGGATTGTTGATAGTGCCATCATTTGGAGAAAGGCTTGCAACACAATCAAAGCTACGGGGAATAGCTAAAAAGACAGGCTCTTTTGCCACGTGGGAATAGCTAATATCAGGGATACCCGTATTTAGTACGCCTATGGCAATGTCAATAGTACCTTTTTGTAGTCCAATCTCCAGGTCTTCCTCGCCCTGCTCATGAAATTGCAGGACCACATTTGGGTGCAAATTCCTAAAATGTGGGATAATAATAGGCAACCAGTGGTTTCCACGTGTACTTCCAATACCTATATTAAAGACCGTTTGCTTCTGCGCCATATATCTAAGTTCATTTACCAGTATGTCCGACTCTCGCTGGATTTTTTTCATCTTAGATATATAAAGCCTACCTGCATCGGTTACCTGTATTGGGGTTACACTACGGTCAAAAAGTTTTACACCAAGACTTTCTTCTAGCTTGTTGATGTAGTTTGTAAGTGTTGGCTGGCTTACATATAGTTTCTGAGCCGCTCTTGTAAGTGTCTGTTCTTCAGCAACGGCTATGATATACTCTAGTTTGTCAAGCGACATGGGTTGTACACCTCTTACAATAATATATTTAAACATTATTATAATACAATTATCTATAAATGTCTATCTACAATATGCACTAAAAGGACAGAACCAACTAGCAGTTCTGCCCTTTTATACTATTTATAGAGATAAACTATTAAGGATACATTGGGAATACTGTCATTATCCATCCTACCGACAGCACACACATAATTGCAGCTGGCAGTAGTGATTGTTTAAATACGTCTTTTAGGTTGTATCCACCCATTGCCATAAACTGTGGAACAGCAGGAGTTGCCATTGGTGTGATAAATGCTGCTAGGCAAGCTTGCTGTACAAGGATAGCGATACCAACAGGGTCTGCACCCAGTGCACGGCATGCAATTGCAGATATTGGTATAAACAGCATCATTACTGCACGGTTTGCCATAGCCTGTGTTAGTAGGAATGGTACAATAAAGAATATTAGTCCGATTATGTATGGGTTTGTGATGTTTTCAAGCATACTAGCAAGACCAGCACCGATTGCATCACCTGCGCCTGTGTTTTCTAGTGCCGAACCCATTGTTAGGCTTCCTACTATCAATATGCCCATCCATAGGGGAATAGCTTGTGTTGCTTCTTTTTCTGATAGAACACCTGTTAATACAGTTAATCCTGCACCTATCATACATATCGCCCATGTAGGTAGACCCACCTGGCGAGAGAAAATAAGTGCTACAGTAGTTGCAAAGAAGATTATGTAACCGCATTTTTCCTGCAACGGAGTTAGTGGCACAACTTCACGTTTAGGGCCGCCCTCTTTTCTGCCTTCAGCCACTATGCTAGGCTCATTTGGAGCAAACTTAGTAGCTACAAAGATGCAGTACAGACCCATTATAATGAGTATAGGTAGACGTGCAATCATAGGCTCAAATAGTGTAACACCCATAGTTGCAAGCTCTGCCTCGCTATATCCACCTGTTTGTAGGTAAGCATTTAGCTCGCCGAAAACTGTTGCACCACTACCAACTGGTAGAGCACCTGTGGTGATGATAGAGGACATTGCAAGTGGCATAACTACCTTAGATGGCTTAATGCCAATTTGCTCACAGCTTGCAATAAGCAGTGGAGCTACGATACCTATAACTACCGCTGGGCTAAGCACGAACTGAGAAAGCAGAATAGTTACTGCTACATAGCCTAGCATTATAATAGTTAAGTTACCTTTTGCAAATTTGTTTACACCCTCTGCGCAGGTACGAACAAATTTTGTGCGGTTAAAACCAGCTGCTACAACAAACATTGATAGCACCATTATCACGTTGTTATTACCGAAGTTGCTTAGAATATCCGACGGAGATACACAGCCTGTAATTAGAAATGCAGCCATACTAATTACTGCTGTGGTTGCCATTGTAATTTTGCCCCAAACATAGCTTGCGATTGTAAGTGCACTTATAACAAAGCATACAATCATTAAAGTGTTACCTTCCATATATTCACCTCATTTGTTTTTTGGTGTCACCGATGTGCACACCTCTTGTTAATAGAATAGCAACAATTTCTTCGGTTGTAAAATAAGTTAATATAATAATTGTATAAAAAAATATTATGAATATAGATAAAATTTGAAAACTCGTACAACTTAGTTAAAACTTAAATACTCTTTTGTCGAAAAAATACATATATTATAGTCTAAAACTATAACAAAATAAATTATATTTATAATGTGGTGTGTATCAAAAAAACAAATAATTTAATGTAAAACAATTATTGTACAAAAGGTGTGATAAGAGATATATTATAATAAAGAAGTACAATGAATTTGAAAGGTATAAAAAAGGTATAGAATATGTTTAAGCGTAAATATCCACACCTATGTACTCCCATAAAAATCGGCAATGTTGTTTTTAAAAACCGCATGTTTTCTGCCCCTATGGGTGGCACCGACATAACTGCCGACTGTTCTGTAGGCGCAAGAACCATTGGGTTTTACGAACTCCGTGCAAAGGGTGGTGCGGCGGCAGTAACCGCCAGTGAATTAGTAGTACACCCACAGACCGATGCCTCACATATGTTCCATTTTGACCTAACAGTGCCAGGAAACTTGGCAGCGTGGACATTTCTTGCCGATGCAGTAAACAGACATGGCGCAGTAGCTAGTGTAGAGCTGAGCCACTCTGGACAGTATGCTGGTACATACTTAGTAGACAAGGACAAAAAGCGCGAGATGGTGCAGTATGGCCCATGTGATTGGGTGCGTCCTGATGGTATAAAAGTAAAAGCACTGTCAACAGAGCAACTGTCTGATATAGTAAAATCCTATGGTGAGGTAGCCACACTGGTTAAACGTGCAGGTTTTAAGATGCTAATGGTACACGGTGGACATGGCTGGCTACTTAATCAGTTTTTATCACCGCATTTTAACCACCGAACAGACGAATATGGTGGTAGCTTTGAAAACCGAATGAAACTGACACTGGATGTGTTAAAAGAAGTGCGTGGCGCAGTGGGGGACGGCTTCCCAATCGAGTTTAGGATGAGTGGCAGTGAGCTGTTCGAGGGCGGATACACTATCGAGGACGGCATAAGGATAGCAAAAGCGGTAGAGCCTTATGTAGATTTGTTCCATGTTTCTGCGGGTAGCTATCAGTTTGGTTTCTTTAATACCCACCCACCTATGTTTGCACCACACGGTGTAAATGTACATCTAGCAGAGGTGATAAAAAAAGAGGTGAGCAAGCCTGTTGCCACCATAGGTGCACTGAACTCACCAGATGAGATGGAGGAAATTATTGCTAGCGGAAAAGCTGACGTTGTATATATGGCAAGAGCATTGCTAGCTGACCCTTATCTACCACGCAAGGTATGCGAAAATCGTGATGATGAGATAATACACTGTCTGCGCTGCTTTGCCTGTATGGCAGAGCGCCCAACCACTGGCACAAGACGTTGCACAGTTAACCCACTAATTGGCAGAGAGATAGAGGGGCTAGATATAGCCCCTGCTATCCACAGGAAAAATGTGGTGGTAGTAGGTGGTGGTGTAGGAGGTCTGCAAGCGGCAATTACCGCAAAACGACGTGGGCACAACGTAACCTTACTAGAAAAATCTGACGAGATAGGTGGGATACTTAAAAGCGAGCAAGCAGTGCCGTTTAAGTACGAGATGTACCGCCTAGGGGTGACACTGGAAACCATTGCACGCAAAGAGGGTGTGGAGATAAAGCTGAACACCGACGCAACCCCAGAGAGTGTCGCCGAATACAACGCAGATGCAGTGATAATAGCAGTAGGTTCTTCACCAGTCAAGCCAGCCATAAAAGGCATAGATGGTGAGAATGTGCTCATAGTAAACAATTTCTACAAAGAGCACGGCCGTGTAGGCGATACTGTAGTAGTGCTAGGTGGTGGACTGACTGGCTGTGAGGCGGCGGTACATATGGCAATGGAGGGCAAAAAAGTATCGTTGGTAGAGATGTTTGACACGCTGGCTAAAGACTGCAATATTCGCAACCGACCAATCCTACTACAAAATGTAGAAAAAAGTGCTGACGTATATTTAAACCACAAAGCAGTAGAGATTGAAAGCGACGGCATTGTATGCATAGATAGCAATGGCGATACGATAAAAATACTCGCAGATACGGTGATACTGGCAGTTGGGCAACGTGCGAACAGCGACCTTGCTGATAGTTTCTTAGATACTGCACCTTTTGTTGCCAAAATTGGTGACTGCATACGCCCTAGCAACATAATGCAGGCGGTGTATAATGCACACCATATAGCAATAGATATATAAAGGAGAAACAATGTCTTTAGGGATAATAATAGACTGTAGCGCAGTGATGATTGGCGCAGTGCTGGGTAGCATATTCAAAACAAAACTGCCAGAAAATTATCATAAATACCTGCCACCGATTTTTGGCATCTGCTCTATAGCTATCGCCATAAACTCTATAATTGGTGCAGTAGATATGACTGCGGTGGTGCTGGCGATACTCATAGGATACTGCATAGGCGAGCTATTAAAGCTTGAGGAAAATGTAAAGGCGCTATTTGCAAAGGTGTTTAGCAAAATACCAGTAAAAGGCGACTTTGATATGGAGATGTTCATTACGGTGGTTGCCTTATTTTCCACCAGTGGTTTTAGCTGGTATGCAGTGCTTACCGAAAGTATAGCAGGCAACAGCGAGATACTCATTACAAAAAGTGTGCTGGACTTTTTTACAGCGCTGCTTTTTGGTGCAGTACTGGGCAAGCGTGTAGCGCTTATCCCTATTTTTCAGATAGTCGTGCTGTCAGTGGTGTTTTTACTGGGTAAAGTTGTTTCGCCATACACTACGCAGGAAATGTTCTTAAATCTGTCGGCTTGCGGTGGCATACTTACCTTTGCAGCGGGTCTACGTGTTGCAAAAATTAAATCAATACCGCTTATGAACCTAGTGCCGGCGCTTATAATTGTAATGCCGATAACATTTCTTATAACATAACAAACAGGGTATCACCTAAAAATAGGTGATGCCCTGTTGTTTTTTAATATTTGTTTAATTTTGGTGTCGAGACTTCTCGACATGGCACACTGCACCGAGCTAAATTCGAACTATTATATTTTACCTTATGGGTTTATGATAAGAATAAGGCTTTAACAAAACTTTTTTATAATTGTTTTCTAAGTTCTTCGCTTTCCACTCTGAGAATTCCAGATAGGATGTCATAAACGCTCCTTTCCAAAAAGGTACGTTATTTGCGTAGGTCCTCGTTTTCCTTGAAGCACCTGTTTATGATGTTTTGCTGGTTGACATGATAATCATAGCGCAAAAGAAGTTTGACGTCAAGGCCTATCCTATTTGATGTCTATTGAAGTTGCGGTATGTGAGTGGTAATAGCAAACTACCAACTACAAATGCTACAATGCAAACTGCCTCATAGAGCCATAATTCAATACCGAAAATGTTAAACGAAAGTTGCAAAAAGAAAGTGTTAAACGAAGCCATTGACGTCGGAAGAAAATATAGGAATTTACCTAAAAAAGAACCTACTCCCGATATATCTAAAAATATAATAAGTACTGACAAAATAAGTGCTACACTGTTTCGCTTACCCACAGAAGAAGCAAACATACTTACACCCGTCATTAAAAAGGCAGAAAACAATGCTAAAACTAAAAGTGCTATTGTAACTTCAAACAATGTAAAGTCGTATGTTATTAAAGCTACAAGATTTTGAATTGAGGCATTTGCACCCTCAAATCCAAATACAGTCATACAACCCATATATGAAATAAAAAGTGTTAATACCATTGCCGTAATACCTATTGACATTGCTACAAAAAACTTCGCTAAAATCGTCTGTCTTTTACCATTTTTGGAAGTCAGAATAAGACTGTCAGTTCTGATTTGATGTTCATTTGAAAAAATCGGTGCGATAACAAATGCAATAAAAAGCATAATTATAATCATATTTGAAGTTGAAAGTCGTATATATCTTAAATACCCATCTGCATATTCAAGCACAATTGGTTTTTGCACTTCGCTGTCAATCGCCATAATTCTTTCCACATTTTTCTGTGTGAACAGAGGATTATTTTCTAAATTTAAACGATATTGTTCTGTGCGTATATTGTAATAATTGTCTGCTTGCTCTTTTGTAAGTGTCCCCATTTCCTTATAGCCGAACGGCTCGTTACGGTTTGTGTAGGCAGAGTCCACCGTGATAAAAACTTTGTAAAAAGGTATTGCGTTGGTTTGATATTCTTCACTGTCGGTGTAAGGGTAAACATTATCGG
>CAYJFF010000097.1:0-10751 GCA_964369345.1 uncultured Oscillospiraceae bacterium | reverse complement strand
CTATTGGCAAAATGTTTCTTTATGAGTAGTAAGCTATTGCGGATTTTTGTTATTTCTGTTACTATAATAGTGTTATGAGTATAAAACAGACATTTATAGGACTAAACCACAGCCCCGTAGTTATTGTCTTATCACAGAAAAGAGGTAAATTTTGAAAGAAAAGAAAACCAAAAAAGAGGCACCCAAATACACAGTCACAGAAAAAACGCTGTTGATGGAGTTTTTGCTAGCGAATGTAAAATCAAAATCAAGGAACAATATTAAGTCCATGTTGACTAGGGGTAATGTTTATGTAAATGATAGGCTGGCGAAAAAATATGATTTCCCACTGCGTGTGGGAGATGTTGTTAGTATTGTTGAGAACAAACCACTATATAACCAGATAAACCCCAAGCTTGATATCATGTTTGAAAACGAAGATATGATAGTGATTGCAAAACCACACGGTCTGCTGTCTGTTGCATCTGACAAGGGCGGGGAAGAAACTGCATATCACTTTGTTGCTGAGTATATAAAGGCAAAGAACAAGAATGCACGTATATATATAGTGCACAGGCTGGATAAAGACACATCTGGCATTATAGTCTTTGCAAAAAATGCAGATTTTAAAACAAAAATGCAGGAAAACTGGAACGAGCTTGTTAAAACACGTGGCTACACAGCAGTGGTAGAGGGCTGTGTAAAAGTGCAAGAAAAAACAATATCTACTTACCTAAAAGAAACTAAAACGCATTTTATGTACTCCACACAGGACACCAGAGGGCAAAAGGCAGTTACATCTTACAAAGTTGCTATGCAAAATGAAGAATATTCACTGCTAGATATAGAGATATCCACTGGCAAGAAAAATCAGATAAGGGTGCATATGAGCGAGATGGACCACCCAATAGCGGGTGATGGAAAATATGGTGCAGACACAAACCCGCTAAAAAGGTTATGTCTACACGCTGGCAGGCTAACATTTACACACCCAGTAACACAGGAGGTGCTAGATTTTGAGCTACCAGCACCAAAAACATTCAGGAAACTAGCACAGCCGTAATATTGGCATGTTACCTACTCTCGAACTCATACCCTATCACGGACATGGCAAAAATAGCCGCAGTCTCGCACCGCAATATCCGTGAGCCCATAGTACACAGAGATATGTTGTTCTGGGTAGCATAGTCTACCTCCGACACATCAAAACCACCCTCAGCCCCCACCATAACTGCTATGGTCTTGGGCTGGGGGCTTAGTATTTCCCCTAGCTTTGCGGTGGCTCTTTCGTAGAAAAGAATACCAGCCTCGTAGTCACGCATCTCGCCTATGGCGGTCTTAAAATCTACCAGTGGGCGCATGGTGGGTATCCTTCCGCGTCCACACTGCTTCGCCGCCTCTAGCATTATTTTATTTAGTCGCTCTATTTTCTTTGTCATGGACTTATCATCTGGGCGAGAAACACAGTTCTTGGTAAGCACAGGCACAATCTCACTAACACCCAGCTCTACAGCCTTTTGTGCTATCAGCTCTAGTTTGTCTGACTTTGGCATAGCTTGGTACAGCACCACTCTGGTGGCAAGCTCTGTGGCACATGGTGCATAGCTAATAGTAGCAAGAGAAACAGCGTGGTCGCTAATCTCTGTTATCTTGCACAGGTAGTCCGTGCCATTGCAGTCAGATATAGCAAGCTCCTCACCAATTTTGCAACGCAGGGAGCGTGATATGTGTTTTGCGTCTTCTCCTGTTATCTGTCCACCATTGCTATCGATTGTTTGTAAAAAAAATCTGGGCATAAAAAGCACTCTTCCTTTTATAAAATAAGTTTGTGGGTAGTATAAAACAACCACCCACAAAAAATAATGTTTATTAAGTTTAGAATTTTACACGCTCTGCAAGATACGCTTTCAGCTCGCTAACAGGTATTCTCTCCTGTGCCATGCTGTCACGCTCACGCACTGTTACGCAGTTGTCATTCTCAGACTCAAAGTCGTATGTTATGCAGAAAGGAGTACCTATCTCGTCCTGTCTGCGGTAACGTTTGCCGATTTGGCCAGCAACATCAAAGTCAATCATAAAGTCCTGTGCAAGCTCTGCGTATATTGCCTCGCATGGTGCACTAAGCTTTTTGGAAAGAGGTAGTATTGCAGCCTTAAATGGTGCTAGTGCTGGGTGTAGGTGCATAACTGTACGCACATCGCCACCCTCTAGCTGCTCCTCGTCATATGCATCGCATAGGAAAGCAAGAGCAACACGGTCAGCACCAAGAGATGGCTCGATAACATATGGTACATACTTCTCGTTAGTTTCAGGGTCGAAGTACTCCATAGCTTTTCCACTATGCTCTGCATGCTGGTTAAGGTCGTAGTTTGTACGGTCTGCTATACCCCATAGCTCACCCCAGCCAAAGGGGAACAGAAACTCTATATCGGTTGTAGCATTGGAGTAGAAAGAAAGCTCATCTGCATTGTGGTCACGCAGACGCATATTCTCTTTTGTAAGACCAAGGTCTAGTAGCCATTTTTCGCAGTAACCACGCCAGTATGTGAACCACTCAAGGTCCGTGCCTGGCTTGCAGAAAAACTCAAGCTCCATTTGCTCAAACTCACGTGTACGGAAAGTAAAGTTACCAGGTGTTATCTCGTTACGGAAAGACTTACCAACCTGTGCAACACCAAAAGGCACTTTTTTGCGTGATGTACGCTGGATATTCTGGAAGTTTACAAAAATACCCTGTGCTGTTTCTGGGCGTAGGAAAATCTCATTTTTGCTGTCCTCTGTAACACCTTGGAAAGTCTTAAACATAAGGTTGAATTTGCGAATATCAGTAAAATCTTTTGCGCTACAGTCTGGGCAAGCAATGTTGTTATCAACGATGAAAGTCATCATTTCTTCATTAGTCCAGCCATCAGCAATAGTACCGTCGAAGTCCTCTATAAGCTTGTCTGCACGGTGGCGTGTTTTACACTCCTTACAGTCCATAAGAGGGTCGGAGAAACCGCCAACATGGCCAGATGCTATCCATACTTGTGGGTTCATCAGTATTGCAGAGTCAAGCCCTACATTGTATGGGGACTCTTGCACAAATTTTTTCCACCATGCTTTTTTTACATTGTTTTTGAACTCCACGCCAAGTGGGCCATAGTCCCAAGTGTTGGATAGTCCACCATAAATCTCAGAGCCTGAGTATACAAAACCTCTATTTTTACATAGCGCTACTACTTTTTCCATTGTCTTATCTGCTTGATTCATCATTGATGCTCCATTCCGCCACATATAGTGACAAATAAATAATATACCTTATATTTTATAATGATACTGCTGTAAAGTCAAGTATAATAATACATAGAATATCATATTTACCAAAATTTTGGGTAAATTACTTATGTTACGTCCAATAAAAGCAAAAATTTTATAGATGTATCAGAGTTTGGTTATTGTTGGTGGAATGTGCGATATGATATGGAAAACACAGCCACCACCTACTATGACATAATGCACAGGTTTTATGATACACTCACGGAAGATAACACTGGAGTTTTGCATATACTCCAAAAAGGTAGAATGTGTGGTGGAGTAGAAAGACCAGCGGTTCTCTACTTTGCCCATCCAGAACTCCTCGCTGAAACTCTCTGCAACATTAAAAGCACATTGAGATGTCTCGAAGCGCATAAGTAGAGAGCTTTCTTCTGCCTGATATGGCACAAGCGTTATTTCGAGTGTTTCTTCTTGTAAAATTTTTGTGATGTTGTACATAGTTCGTATTTCTGGTAGTGGGTACCATTTTTCGAAGTTACTACGGTTCACTTAAATGCACCAGCTTTCAGTTTTCAAAAGGTTTGTTTGTGTTCACTAATCTACATTATACACCAATATTTTTAACTTTGCAATATGGTTTTGATATATTTTGTGTGGTTATTACTAATAATTATGAAATATTTTATAAAGTTCTACAAGTGAAGTAAAAATAGTGTTTACAAATGTATACCGTTATGGTATACTATTATAAAATTAAACTAATTTTGGAGGTAATTACTTTGAAAAAGATAAAAGAAAATATTTTTTCCGTTGGGGGATTTGACCCAGCACTAAGAGTTTTTGATATAGTTATGAGTGCAGAATATGGTACAAGCTACAACTCATACATTGTGCGTGGTAGTGAGAAAACCGCGCTTATAGAAGCGTGCCACGAGAAGCTATATGATAGTTATATAGAAAATATCAAAGAAGTCTGCGAGCTTAGTAATATCGATATAATAGTGCTAAACCACAACGAGCCAGACCACACAGGCTCTGTTGCTAGGCTAGTACAAGAAATACCAAATGTAGAGGTGTACACTACAAAAGTGGGTGCTGTGTATCTATCAGCAATAACAAACAGCCCAGATATAAATATACACACTGTGAAAAGTGGCGAAACTATAGACCTAGGTGGCAAAACACTGGAGTTTATACAAGCGCCAAACCTACACTGGCCAGACTCCATGTTCACATATATAAAAGAGGACAAGGCAGTGTTTACCTGCGATTTCTTAGGCGCACACTACTGCGAGCCAAGTATGCTAGATAGTGGTATACTGCACACAGACTGCTATGATATAGGTTTTAAAAATTACTATGATGCCATTTTTGCGCCATTCAAGCCATTTGTGCTACAAGGGCTAGAAAAGCTAAGCCAGCTGGACTTTGACATAGTACTGCCAAGCCATGGCCCTGTGCTCACACGTTCTGCAACACTGGATAATGCACTAGAACGCTACAGAGAATGGAGCACAGTAGCACCAAGAGAGAGAAAACTGATACCAGTATTTTATACATCTGCGTATGGCAATACAGAGAAACTAGCATTCGCAATAGCAGAGGGCATACGTAGCGTGGCAGATTTTGATGTGGAAACATACGACATAATAGAGCACGACCATGCAAAACTTGCAGGCATTATCAATGAATGTGACGGAGTTGCTATAGGTACGCCAACACTAAACCGTGATGCAGTAGAGCCTGTATGGGCACTGCTAAGCTCTATTTCTGCAATAAATTCCGCCAAGAAACCAGCTCTTGTGTTCGGCTCATATGGCTGGAGCGGAGAGGGTGTACCAAATGTTGCACAGCGTCTTGCTTCGCTAAAATTCCGTCTGGTGAACGATGGCTACAAGGTGGTGTTTACACCTACAGAGGAGAACATAGCACAGGCTAGGGAAATAGGCGTGCAACTGGGCGAGGCGTGCAAGTAATAACAAGATGGAGATTGACAGATGAGGAAAAAAGAACGTGCATTATGTGCTGTAGAAATACTAGAAAAGAAATACCCTGTCGCAGAGTGTTCGCTGGATTACCCCAAGCCACATGAGCTATTAATAGCTACTAGGCTTGCTGCCCAGTGCACAGATGCACGTGTGAATATGGTAACACCGGAGCTTTTTGGTACTTACCCAACTATAGAGGAACTTGCAGATGCAGAAGTAGCGGATATCGAGCGTATAGTAAAGTCCTGTGGCTTTTACCGTGTGAAAGCACGTGATATAGTTGCGCTATGTCAGATGCTGCGTGATGAATATAATAGTATAGTCCCAGACGAAATGGAAGAACTGCTGAAACTGCCAGGTATAGGCAGAAAGACTGCTAACCTGATACTGGGAGATGTCTTTGGTAAGCCCAGCATAGTTTGTGACACACACTGTATAAGAATAACAAACCTGCTAGGAATAACTACATCTAAGAACCCCACGATAGTGGAGAGGGAACTGCGCCCACTGCTACCACCAGAAAAATCAAACGACTTTTGCCACAGGCTGGTTATGTTTGGTAGGGAGATATGCGTGGCTGGTAGACCAAAATGTACGATTTGTGTAATGGTGGATATATGCAAGGGTAGCAAGCTGAAAAAGTGATTATGCACAAAAACAGCTACAAATAAAATAAAAATAGCATTTGAGCATTAGCGAGCATTTTGGAGCAAAACAGAGAAAACGAGAGCTATTGTGTAATTTGTAATAAATTTTAGAAAAAAGTATTGACATACGCACAAACACAGGATATAATAACAATCGTAACTTCAATGAAAGCTGTGTATTTAACAGCTAAAGTCGTTTGATAATACTAATTCAGGAGGAAAAGAAACAATGTCTACTTTTATGCAAAAGCCAGAGAATGTAACACGTAAATGGTATATTCTTGATGCTGCAAACAAGCCACTTGGTAGAACAGCTGCTCAAGCTGCTATACTTCTACGTGGTAAAAACCTACCAACTTTTACACCTCACGTTGATTGTGGTGCACATGTAATCATCATCAACGCTGCTCAAGCTGTGCTAACAGGTAAAAAAGCTGACCAAAAATTCTATCGTCATCACTCAGGCTGGGTGGGCGGTCTAAAAGAGGTTAAGTATAGCACACTGATGAAAGAAAATCCTTGCAAAGCAATGACACTTGCTGTTAATGGTATGATTCCAGACACAACAATCGGTCGCAAAGCTATGACAAGATGCCGTGTATTTGCTGATGCAAACCACACACATGAAGCTCAAACACCTGAGCTTTACAACGTATAATACGGGAGGAGGAACAAAGTTATGTATGAAAGCAAACCATATTACTACGGTACTGGCCGTAGAAAGAGCTCTGTTTCAAGAGTAAGACTGTACGCTGGTACAGGTAAAATTACTATCAATGGCAGAGATATAGATGATTATTTCGGTCTTGAGACACTAAAACTAATCGTTAGACAACCAATGGATATCACAAACTCTCTAGGTCGTTTCGACATTATCTGCACAGTTGCAGGTGGTGGTGTTACTGGTCAAGCTGGTGCTATCCGTCACGGTATATCAAGAGCGCTACTACAACACGGCGACGAAATGCGTCCAATCCTTAAAAAAGCAGGGTTCCTAACTCGTGACCCAAGAATGAAAGAGCGTAAGAAATACGGTCTTAAGGCTGCTCGTAGAGCTCCACAGTTCTCAAAAAGATAATTATTTGTCTTACAAAAGACTTCTACTTCGGTGGGGGTCTTTTTTTTGTTCACCAAACTTTGTTGCAAAAGAATAACGGAACATCAGATAAATCACCTGACATTCCGCTTAAACTTGCGTTATTCTTCGATTTTTACAATTGGAATAGCTGCTTCCAATAGTATGTTGATTAGCTCATTACGTGAGCGGTTTGTTTTTGCAGCAAGCATATCAAGCTCTGCAACTGTTTCATCCTTCATACGTACGGATACAACTTGATATCCATCATCGCCTCTGCGCGCGACTTTTCTTGTGATTTTAATTTCATCCACCATTTTTATTCCTCCATTGTTATATTTGCTACTTATAGCTTAATCGTCATGTAATATAGTAAGCAGAATAGTCTGCGTAGGTTATCTTAGACGAGTAAAATAGTATCTATTATCATATTGTACATTGAATATCCATTTTTTGCAATGACATAACGATATAGTGCTGAAAACACTACAATGTTATAGTACTAATAGCTTGTTGATATAAGCAGCAAAGCTGTGTATTTTAACCCAAATCTTGTATATTCATTTTTGTGAGCTGGCTATTTTTCTTGAGCTTAGCCCTGCACGAAAAATATATGCCCAAGAAGATGACGGTGGGGATATTATATATTATAAACACCATTAGCACAGTTAGGACAAACGCAATATCAAGTCCACTATAGATTACATTGCCAAGCGATGCTACTAACGAGAACATAAAAGATATTACAGGCATAATAAGCCCTGGAAACCTGCTTTTTGTTCTAGAAAGAAATACTTGTGCTACAACCACTATTATAAGCACTACTAGCGCAACAGTTAGCGCGATATATGTTCTTATCATAATTATCCTCCATTCTACTGCTCCACATCGGTGTTGAATTTAAGGCAAGAGAACTCCTAATCATGTGAAGTATGAGATATGACCATGAGTGTTGATACGTGGCCGTATACGAGCTTTTTGGGCAGTCATTGTGCACGATAACAGTCTGATTGCCTGTGACTTATCTCGTAAGCCAGTATATTATCCACCTTTTACCTTTTTGTATTCATTTATTAGTATTTTTGCTGTGTCAAAATCTAGCTTATCATCCACAGCCAGTTTCTTGATTAGCGAGATATAAGGGTCGCTGGAGTTGTCGTCAGATATCAAGATTTTTTGTATAAGCTTATCAAGCCGTAACCTAACGGTGGGGTATGTCACAGAATACTGGGTTGCAATCTCTTTGAGTGAGCCAGATGCAAGTAAAAATCTCTTGATAAATTTGATATCTTCGTCATCAAGTCCAGCAATCCAGTCCGGTATAATATCCAGTGCCATATTCCAACACCTCCTTTAACAATATTAAGTATATCATTTAATATTGTTAAAGTCAATATTAAATTTTATAGTAACAAAACAAAAAAGGTGACTGCAAAAATTAATTCACAGTCACCTTTTAATATTATTGTTTTGTCTTGATTATACGCCGTGAGCCATCATAGCTGCAACAACTTTCTCAAAACCAGCGATATTAGCACCCATTACATAGTTGCGTGGCATATCGAAACGCTTGGAAGCATCGTCCATTTTCTTGAAGATGTTTTCCATGATATCTTTTAGCTTAGCATCAACTTCCTCAAAGCTCCAGCTTAGACGCTCGCTGTTTTGTGACATCTCTAGTGCAGATGTAGCAACACCGCCAGCATTAGCAGCCTTACCAGGTGCAAATAGCACGCCGTTAGCTAGGAAATACTCAGTAGCCTCGATAGTTGTAGGCATATTAGCACCCTCTGCAACAGCTTTAACACCATTTGCAACCAATGCTTTTGCATCTTCGATATCTAGCTCGTTTTGTGTCGCACAAGGTAGAGCAATATCACACTTAACTGTCCATATACCAGCACCAGCTGTGTACTCGGAGTTTGGACGGTAGTTTTTGTATTCTGTTAGGCGAGCACGCTTAACTTCTTTAATCTCTTTGATAGCATCAAGGTCGATACCCTCAGCGTCATAAATCCAGCCAGAAGAATCAGAAAGAGCAACAACTTTTGCACCTAGTTGCATAGCTTTTTCAGTAGCGTAGATAGCAACGTTACCAGAGCCAGAGATAACAGTGATTTTATCTTTCATTGTTTCGCTGTTAGCACGCATCATAGCATCTGTTAGGTATAGCAGACCGTAGCCAGTAGCCTCTGTACGAACAAGAGAACCACCATAAGTTAGACCTTTACCTGTTAGTACGCCCTCGTACTCGTCTGTTAGACGTTTGTATTGACCATACATATAGCCGATTTCACGAGCACCAACGCCGATATCGCCAGCAGGTACGTCACGGTTTTGACCAATGTATTTTGATAGCTCTGTCATGAAAGAACGGCAGAAAGACATAACTTCGCGGTCAGATTTACCTTTAGGGTCGAAGTCACTACCACCTTTACCACCACCGATTGGCAGGCCTGTTAGTGAGTTTTTGAAGATTTGCTCAAAACCAAGGAACTTAATAATGCCTAGGTTTACGTTGTCACGGAAGCGCAAGCCACCTTTGTATGGTCCGATGGAGTTGTTGAACTGTACACGGTAACCAGTATTAACTTGGATATTACCTTTGTCATCTACCCATGGAACGCGGAACTTGAACTGTCTATCTGGCTCTACAAGACGCTCTAGTATAGCTTCTTTCCTGTAAAGCTCCTCATTTGCATCGATAACAGGACGCAAAGACTCCATAACCTCTTTCACTGCTTGGTGGAACTCGGGTTCTGCTGGGTTTTTTGCAATTACTTTGTCAATTATTTCATCAACGTAAGACATTTTTTATTCCTCCTAATTAATATATTAACTCTTTAAAGTAGCAGTGCACTACACTGCTTTAAACTATTATAATAAACTGTAGCACAAATTGTCAATCATATTATTAAAAATAAACAAACAATTTACTTTTATCACAAATTCATATATATTTATAGCGGTATATAAGATAAATTGACTATAAATTATACTGTCTCTTTTTCGGACAGTCTGCGTTTCATGGCAGCTGTTATTATGTCACGCGCCCATTTTGCATCGTCTTTGGTCGCATTTGGTGTGTTTTCTAGTGGCACAGGGAGTCCGAGAGCCTTGTATTTAGACTCACCCATTTTGTGGTAGGGTAGGATATCCAGTGCCTTTATACAGCTCATATTACCCAGATAATACCCCAGTGAATCTAGCGCATTTTCATCAAGCGTTATACCTGGCACCACAACATGTCGCACCCAAGTGGGCTTGCTTATAGAGCACAGGTACTCAGCAAATTCTAAGATATTCTCATTCCTGTGCCCTGTGAGCTCTTTGTGGGACGCGCTATCTATGTGCTTGATATCTAGCATTACGATGTCTGTTACAGCCATTAGCTTGTCAAACGCTGGCTTTTTTGCTGGTGTGAATGTGATGCCACTGGTATCTAGGCAGGTGTGGATACCTCTTTCCTTGCATGCTGTGAATAGCTCAGTGACAAACTCCATCTGCATTAGTGGTTCGCCACCTGTTGCGGTAATACCACCATTACGCAAGAATTCTTTGCAGTCTTTATATTTTGCCAGTATCTCGTCCACGCTCATTTGTTTACCAATATTTGGCTGTAGTGTATCTGGGTTGTGGCAATATTTGCACCGCATGGGACAGCCTTGCAGGAATAGCACAAAGCGTATTCCAGGGCCATCTACTGTGCCAAATGTATCTATAGAATGTATATATCCTTTCATCAAAAGCCTACCTTTTCTTATATTATCCCAGCAGGAACTTTGCAGTTTCCCAGTGGGGAGA
>CAYJFF010000096.1:7126-10790 GCA_964369345.1 uncultured Oscillospiraceae bacterium | reverse complement strand
TCTACGTTCTTATAACTATCATCTTTGCAGTGCTGGTGTGGGGGCAGTATAATTCAAAACTTAATACCGCCCATAGCGTTAATAAGGCAGAGCTGTCGCATATGACACTTGAGATAGACAATGCCTTTATATCTGCTGAGATGATGACCACCCAGCTCTCAACGGCTATGGCACTTGAGCCGATAGTCTACTTCGGCACATCCTCGAATATACTGGATTACCAGCACCTACAGGACAATCTAGCTGTTAGGGAACTAAGTAATCCGCAGTATGGGTCTTTGTATGTCTATTTTTTTAATAGCAGCAGCGTGCTTACCGCATCTTCATACTATACTATTGACGAGTTTTATGACGACCAGATAATTGACAGTGTTCTTGAAATCCCAAAATCTGTTTGGTATGATTATCGCTATACCAAGCCCGACGGTGTACCTGTAGTTTCACTCGTGCGATATTATCCGCTCGTTTCCACGGTGCCAACTACAGCGGTTGTGGTTAATTTTCCTGCCGAGAGCCTTATTAGCAACCCAGTGGCACAATTAATATCCGACAATGCATTTGCGATAACGTATGGCGATGCGGTCTATGCAAAGCATGGATTTGATGATGCTGAGCTCGATACATCGCTATTGGTAGGCGATGACATTACCACACAGGGCGAATACTTTATCTATCATCAACAGTCGGGCGTCACCGACCTTAGCTACCACTTCGCTGTATTACAGGATAGCATTTTACAGCCTATCCATTCCTCGCTAATATACTATCTGCCACTATATATACTATCTATCTGCCTAACGACCGTACTGTTACTACTACTTTCGCGCTACCTAGTCAGACGTTACTATAAAATAACTCTAAAGCTTGCAAGTTATTTTAAAAATATATCACTCGACTACAAGCAGTACGACAACTACACCCTGCTTGACAGTGCGGTGGATAAGATGATGAGCCAGAATATGAACCTCGAGTATACCATAGAAGAGTACAAGCCATTTGTGCGTGAACAGCTGGTGATTGGCTATGTTTTGGGATATAACATCGCTGCAGCAGATACTGGTGAGCAGTATAAATATTTAGATTTAGTTTTCCCACATCCATTCTTCAGCTGTTTTCTTATTGATGCGTATAGCATAGACGAGCAAAACAGTGCACAAAAACAAAATGACTATCTATTCTATATTAAGTCTGTAGCAACGCAGTTGTTTGAAACGGTGGCGGTCACCTACACAGTAATATTATACGGACAGCGCATCGCTTGCCTGCTGAACTATCCTATTACGATAGATATACAGAATGAAGTACAGCCGATTGCCACTATGCTAAAGGAAAAAATCAAAAACGAGCTAGGTATCGGTGTAACTACGGCTATGGGCTCTTTTGATGAATCCGTGGAGGATATCAACCGCTCCTACCTAAATGCCTGTGTCAGCATAAACCAAAAGCATACCGATAATATCATCATCGCTAGCGATATTAAGCAGAGTGATACGCAGTTTAACTACCCACTATCGCTACAAAATAAGCTGATAATGCAGATGAAGAACGAGCGTGAATTTGATGTGCCGTTATTTACAAAAGACTTCTTTTTGTCGTTTGACGCTGATGTGCAGTTTAAGGTGCTCCAAAACCATACTGTTTTTCTGGTATCAAACATTGCTGTGGCGCTAATACCCGATGGGCTGGTGCTTACAAATAATACAGTGTCCGAGTATGTTGACCGAGTGCTACAGTGTAATAGCAATACCGAGCTACACGACGAGCTAACACGACTGATTATCGACATATACAGCCTATATCAGAACGAGTCGGCGGTGCAGATGTCGGAGGCTAAGCAATATATAACACAGACGGTGCGCTACATAAAGCAAAACTATAACCAGAACATATCACTTGCCGATATAGCCGAGCACGTCCACCTAAATCCACGCTATCTAGGACGAATATTCAAAACCGCTAAAGGGACAACCCTAATCACCTATGTTAACACACTTAGACTGAAGGAGGCAAAGGAGCTGCTCAAAACTACCGATATGTCAGTAGCGGCAATATCGGAAAAGTTGGGCTATACCGATACACGTGCGTTTATCCGCTATTTTAAGAAAAGCGAAAATGTAACCCCCAGCGATTTTAGGCACAAGTACAAATAATAATATCAAACCACCTCAAATCTTTACTGCTTTTGGGGTGGTTTTAGCTATAACGGACATTGCTTATAATAAATAGTAACTTTTTTGATATAACTAATGCATAATTGCCATTGCAGTAACTATCTAACTTACTATAATAAATAATAGTAAGTTTAATATGTAAAAATTTACTGCCGAAAGGAGAAAATTATGCAAAAAAGGCTACAAGATGTACTGAATAAAAAAGGTGACAACTATATACTGCCGTTCTACTGGCAACATGGCGAAAGCGCTGAATTGCTCATAGAGGGAATGGAGAAAATAAAAGAAAGTGGTATCCATGCAGTGTGTGTGGAGGCTCGTCCACATCCAGACTTTGTAGGTGAGATGTGGTGGCGTGACATGGATATCATACTGGCTAAGGCGCACGAGCTGGATATGAAAGTGTGGATACTCGATGATGCACACTTCCCAACTGGTCGGTGCAACAATCTGATAACAAACGATTCGCCATATATAAAGGTGTTGCTAAAACACTACTGCATTGATGCGATAGGCCCACTTAAAAACGCCTCGTTCATAGTATCACTAGCCGAGCGTGAGGAATTTATTGCGGCAGTGGCGGCTAGGCGACATCCAGAAAAAGATTATTATATGACTGACGTGCAGGACATCACCCACCTATTGCGTGGCGATGTTATCGAATGGGACGTGCCCGAGGGTGTGTGGGAAGTTATTATCATCAAGACTACATATACTCATACTGCACGGCAAAACTACGCAAATCTAATCGACCGAGATGCGGTAAAGTTTTTGATAGATACAGTGTACGAACCACATTTTGATAAATACTCACAGCACTTTGGCAACACTATCTCAGGGTTTTTCTCTGACGAGCCTGAGATTGGCAATACATTTAAGGACTTTAGAACCTCCTATGCAGGCGTGCCTGAAATTCCACTGCCGTGGTGTAGCGAGCTAAAGGATTATCTAATGGAGTTGTGGCAGGAAAACTTTGCTACAAACCTTATGACACTGTGGAATGATATTGACTATAACTTTGATGACACAAACAATAGTGGTATTATCAGGGGGGAATATGTCGATGCGGTGACAAGGCTGTATCAGCGAAACTTCTGCGAGCAACTCGGTGATTGGTGCAGGGCGCACAACGTCGAGTATATCGGACATGTAATCGAAGGTGGAAAGTTTGGCAATGGTGTGGGGCATTTCTTTCGTGGGCTGTGGGGGCAGGATATGGCTGGCATTGATCTTGTACTACAGCAGACACGCCCAGGCTTTGATGAAATTAGCTTTCACAGGGTGAATTCACTTGGAGCAGTCGGCTCGCCTATGCCACATTTTGCACTGGCACGGCTAGGCTCGTCACTTGCACACATCGACCCTAAGAAAAAAGGACGTGCACTCTGCGAAAACTTCGGTGCATACGGTTGGGCAGAGGGTGTCAAGATGATGAAGTGGCTCAACGACCACATGATGGTGCGTGGTATCAATTACTTTGTACCACACGCATT
>CAYJFF010000096.1:0-7026 GCA_964369345.1 uncultured Oscillospiraceae bacterium | reverse complement strand
TGCCATATGAGATGAAAATTGTATATGTAGGCAAGCTGACCGAACAACAAGTTTGCCATATGCTGACTAAAATAACCAGCACTACCGAGCTAAAAGCCGACTGGAAACTATACCTAAAGAATGCTATTGACAGCGAATTTGTGCAGTACCGTGAGCTATCCGAATTTATCAATGTTACTGCGTATGAGCACAAGCAAAATTTTTGTGGGATTATGAAATACATCACTGAAATCGAGATAACTAACCCAGATAATTGGACATATATCGACTTTGGCGAAGTATATGAAACGGCAAAGTTATGGATAAATGACACTTTGGTCGGAAGTCTGATAACCCCTCCATACAAGTTTGACATACGTGGTCTGCTACAAAAAGGAAATAACAAAATTACTCTAGAGGTCAGCAACACACCAGTGTACAAAAATCGAGATAGATTTTCAGTTTTTATGCCGATAGAGCCATCGGGACTAATCGGTCCTGTGTTGTTAATATCTGCAAAGTAGCAGAGAAATATATTGCAAAAATCACCATAATGATGAAAGGGAATATATGAAAAAACCAAATATACTTTATTTAATGACAGACGAACACCGCTTTGATGTTTTAGGGTTTATGGGCAACAACATAGTCAGGACACCAAATCTGGATAAACTAGCTAAAGATGCAGTAGTTTTTAATAACGCATACGCACACAATCCTATCTGTGTGCCAGGTAGACAATGTGTATTATCTGGTCAGATGTCATCTACAAACGGTTGCAAAAGATGGGCAGAAGATTTGCCGCCAGGGTATCAAACTTTTCCACGTATACTATCACAATATGGATATAGCACAGTAATAGCAGGCAAGCTGCATGCTATGGGCCAAGACCAAAATCTCGGCTTTACTATGCGTATCGGATACGACTCAGGAATAGCGCCTCATTATATTAAAGATGTAAAAGAAAACTTCATAAGCTCCACCAATCTAAAATGGTCACAAGCAAAAGAGATTGAGAGGGCGGGAGTTGGAAATTCACTGCGTAATAGGAGAGATAAATATGCACTGGACGGACTACTGCTACATATTGAAAATACATTTTTAGACCAATATTATGATAGAGCAACACCAGATGCACCTATTATGCTAAAACTTAGTCTTGTACAGCCTCATTACCCATATGTTACCACCGAAGAAAAATTTAACTATTATCTCAACCGCGTAAAACTGTATGAAAACACACATATGGAAGATGACGAGTTTTTGTCATTGCACCCTGTTGGAGGTACCGAAAGAGACAAACAAAGAATGGTTGCTGCATATTATGGAATGGTAGAAACAGTTGACGAATACTTTGGGCAGGTTGTACAGGCACTGGAGAATGTAGGGCAAGATTTGGACGATTGGATTATCGTCTTTACTACTGACCATGGTGAAATGCTAGGCGAACATGGTGTAATGGAAAAACAAAAATTTTATGAAGGTAGTTGTAGGATACCGCTGTTTATTAGGTATCCCAAAATGTTTTCGCCAAAACAAGTAGAGGAAAATGTCAGTGACATTGATATTTTTGCAACATTGCTTAGTATCTGTGGTATTGAGTGGGAACAACCAGTGGATAGTCGTTCGCTTATCAACCTTATGTCAGGCGACAATACAAGTTGGAACAATGAGATTATTTCACAGTATGGTGGAAGCAATATAATGATAAAAAGAGATACTCTAAAGTATCATTTCTATAACAAAACGCAGAAAGAATATTTATTTGACCTAGAGCGTGATCCACTGGAAAATGATAATTTTGCAGAAGATGAGCGCTATACTGAGTTTGTAAAATATTGTAGGAAAAAGATACAAGGCATACCATATAGCTCATAGATGACTACTTAGCAAAGCTTTGATAATAATGTTTTAACGACAAACTGATATGTGTTAATAGAACGGAGAAAAAATAATGGCTAAAAAGATGCTAAAGGACAAGAAAGAGATTACACCCGAGCAGGTGAAAGACGCTTTAAAGGTGGCTATCTCACAGATAGAAAAAAACCTACCTGACTACACCGACAAGTTCCCAGCCTGTGCCAGTGTGGACGGTATTTATCCGATAGGTGAGAATGTAAATTGGACAACAGGTTTTTGGACGGGGTGTATATGGCTTGCATACGAGAACACCAATCGTGATGTATTTAAGCAGTCTGCACTAAAACAGGTGGAAAACTTCCACAACCGCATAGTAAATAAAATTGATATATGTAACCACGATATGGGCTTTCTATATTCCCTTTCTTGTGTGTCTGCATACAAGCTGACAGGCAACACAGTGGGACGCAACGCAGCTGTGAAAGCGGCGGATTATCTAATCTCACGCTATGTGCCCAGTGGTAAGTTTATACAGGCATGGGGCGAGATTGGTGCACCCGACAATCAGCGTCTAATCATCGACTGCTTGCTAAACCTACCCCTACTTTACTGGGCAACAGGCGAAACAGGTGATGAAAAGTATCAAGATGTAGCGAATGCACACATTACCACCGCACTGAAAAACGTTATCAGGGAGGATAACTCTACCTACCATACATATTTCTTTAACCCCGATGGCACACCCTCGCACGGTGCAACCCACCAAGGTTACAAAGATGGTTCGGCATGGGCACGTGGACAGGCGTGGGGCGTTTATGGCATCGCACTTGCCTACCGCTACCTACCAAAAGATGAATATATCGAGTTGTTTGAGAAAGTTACTGATTTTTTCATCGAGCACCTACCTACAAACCTTGTACCTTACTGGGACTTCACATTCACCGATGGTTCGGACGAGCCATGGGATTCCTCAGCGGCGCTTATTGCTGTATGTGGTATGTTGGAGATGGCAAAATATCTGCCGAAAGACAAGGCTGACTACTATACAAGCATGGCAAAGAAAATCCTGCTTGCAAATGTGGAGCTGTGCGCCGTAACCGATTACAGTAATTCTAATGGGCTTCTTGCTATGGGTACATACGGTCGTAGTAGTGAGTTCAATACCTGCAAAGACAATGGTGTAAACGAGTGTAACACATGGGGGGACTATTTCTATATGGAGGCACTGACAAGACTGCTAACTGACTGGGAGCTTTACTGGTGATATCCTAAAATATATCACCATAACCTATATTTGCAAGGTTTTTATAAGACAGTGCAGTGCTTGTTCACATAATAGAAAAAGCCGATGGAGGTTCTATGTTCCATCGGCCCTTTTATCTATGCAGTTATAAGTTTCTTGATGTCCTGCGCTTTTTATACTCATCATAATGTTTAATAATATCCACCCTTTGGGAAGTGAGCCAATTAGGCAGTGGCAATGACAATTCAGATTTAGCACAAATTTTGTTTGCGAGAATTATATTTTAACAAAACTTTGTCGATGTCCACAGAGTGTTTTATCACTATTTCAGATGAAAAAGCTAGTAGTTATGCTTGATTAATATGACTTTCTCGATATTCTGAGGGAGACACACCAGTGTAGTTTTTAAACTTTCGTCTAAAGCTCGTGTAATTATCATATCCCACTTTCTCAGATATTTCAACCATGTTCATATCTGAATCAAGCATTAGCTCAACTGATTTGTTAAATCTAAGTAGCCATAGATATTCACTGAAATTTTCTTCGAAATTCTTTTTAAACCAGTAGCTAATATATGTGCCGGTTGCATCAAAATGTTCACCCACATACTTAAGCGAAAGCGCGCTATCATAATATCTGTCTGCAACAAATTTCTCAAACGAGTCTTTTGTAAGCTCTGGATATTGTTCAGTATCTTGAAGAGTAGCTATAAGTGATATCATGCTATTTAAAATAGAGTCACGCTCATTAGCAAAATTTTTACTACGACATTGCAGCAGTGTTTTACTATATATAGCATCATACATCTCGAAAGTGACATTGTTTTTATTAAGATTGGTAACAAGTATCATCAAGGCATCTATAAGCACCGCTTGAACCATAAAGTTTATCTCAATAAACACGTCAAGTGTTTCAAATAATACCTGAATGACTTCGGTTGCTTTGCTGTAATTTTTTTCGTCCAACAAGCACTTAAACTTATCTAGTGTTTCGAACACTGGGTTTACAACTTTAACATCCTGGGTATGAGTAGCTATCATTAGCTCCTCAAATAGTCGTGGGATTTCGATTGGATTTTCTGAGTAACGGCTGGTGGCATATGAACACGAATATATGTTGCATAATGAATCAAGCGAAACTCTAATAAGCTTGGTGTCTAGTGAAAAATTGGTTTCGCATCCTATTAGATATGTCAGTCCACGCTCCGACAAATTCAGTGGTATAATCACTAGATCCTTGGGGAGTTTTGAGTTCATAGATTTTATAAAAAGCTCTGCATCAACAGGAGTGTTTAAGGCAAATCGGATTATAAATATTTTTATTGTTTTGTCCGAATGAAAAAGTGTATCAATATTATCTATTGCCCCTGTATAGTACTTCGTTGGAGGTACTTTGCTGGCGAGGAGTGATTTTTGCATAGAAATTTTATAATTTTCTATTTTTTCACTCAAATTATCATTTTGTGCTTTTATCGACGTAATTATTTTTCCAGCATATTTTAGGTCATACTCAATATCATCTTCTTGAGAATCGATATTTAGCTCCTCTAATATATTTGTAAATGTTTTTATAGGAGCATATGTTTTGTAAGCAAAAAACAAAAGTAAAATTACAACAAAGAGCAGAATTACAAGCAATAATATGTATGTGTTTTTGAAAGTATCTGCAATGTATGTATCAAATAGGGTGTCATCATATATATTATAGATTTTTATTTTAGTATACTCACACTCTACAGGTGACAAGTCGCTTGTATTAATATTGGTAGTGTTTTGATTGTCGGTACCAAATATGAGTATATCGTTAGAGTCAAAAATTCTTATCTGCGAAAAAGCAAATGATGTCATAGTTTCCATAATTACACTAAACTCTGTTAAGTTTAGCAGGAACAGGGATTGGTAAATATCAGAACCCTGCTCAGGAATAAAAAAAAGTAGAGTTTCGTCCGTTGTATCTATCTTAAAGAAACTGTTTGAGTCTTGGGGGATATCCTTAAAAGAGATTTCAAAAACTTCATCTTGTGAGAAATATAATGTAAGAATTTCGTTTGCATAGCTATATTGATATTTTGAGCTGTAAACTAAATCTTTTTGGGTATCCACATACAAAATATCCGAAATAAAGGAAGTAGTATTGCGTAGGGCGGTTAGCTCTGTCTGTATGTCATAGTCATAAAATGGGTGGTTATTGTATTTGCTATTTATTACCGCACTACTCTCGGATAATAATTTATCGAGATGATACATGCTATAAAACTGTTCGTCTAAAAACTTGGCAAGATGGGTTATATTATCATACGATGTTTCGGTGGACATGTCTTCAAATTTGCTACGTATTTCTTTTTGCAAAACAACATATACGGCTGACACTACTAGAAAAATTACTAAAACACAGAGGCTGATATATTTAAGATATGTTCTGTTTTTTGTAAACTTTTTCATGTAAGCACCACCTATTTATTGTATAGACAAATTTCTGTTTAGGATAATTTTGTCTATATCTTATCACAAATCCTTCGCTACTGTCAAGAAAATATGACTTTTGGTATACATAATTAGTTATTATCATCTCATTGATAATCATGTCTATTGAATCTAACGAAGAACAGCAATATAATTAGCTTGAAGATTATCCACCACATACTCAACACATATACTAAGGAGGATTTTTATGAAAAAGCCAAATATTCTACATATCTTCTGTGACCAGCTGCGTTTTGACGCTATCGGTGCAAATGGTAATCCGATAATCAAGACGCCGAACATTGACCGACTGGTAAAAATGGGTGTAAGCTACCATAATGCCTATACACCCTCACCCGTCTGTGTATCTGCACGATGCTCGATGATTACAGGGTGTTATCCCACCAAGACGAATTGCTACAGCAACGACGATATGCCCGAGGATATGCCGTCGTTTATGGAGGTGCTGACACAAAATGGATATCGCACCCATGGCATAGGCAAGTGCCATTTCACCCCTGACGGTAATGCACTGCGTGGCTTTCAAACAAGGGAGCGACAGGAGGAATTGTCCCCCGAGGCGCTGGAAAACGAGCCGTATTATCAGAATTTGGTAGAGAATGGTTATGAACATGTGTATGAAGCGCACGGTGTACGTGGCCCGATGTACTACATACCACAGCCGTCACGCCTGCCTGCACATCTTCACCCTACCAACTGGATTGGTGAGCGCAGTGTGAAGTTTATCAAAGAAAGTACTAGCCAACCTTGGTACCTGTTCTCAAGCTTTATCCACCCACATCCCCCCTTTTCCCCACCTGTTCCGTGGCATAAATTATACGACCCTGTTCGAATGCCGTTACCAAAGCTTACCCACGATGACCAAAGTATGCAGATGTTTGTAAATAAGGTGCAGAATAGATATAAGTATCGGGATTTGGGGAGTGACCTCAACCTGTTGCGTTGTATAAAAGCCTACTATTATTCATGCGTGTCGTTTATCGACCATCAGATAGGTAAGATACTAGACAGCCTAGAGCAGACAGGACAACTAGATAATACCATGATATTGCTGACTTCCGACCATGGTGAACATCTGGGCGACTATGGCTGTTTTGGTAAGCGCTCGATGCAGGATAGTGCCGCTAAGATACCGTTTATAGTATACCAAAAAGATGTTTTTGAGGGTGGCAAAATAAGTGATACTCCTGTCAGCCTTGTTGACCTAGCACCCACTTTTCTAGGTGCAGCAGGTATCACAAATAGCGAACTTGTTACCGATGGTGTGGATATAGTGAGTAGCAAGCACGACTACGTTTATTCGTTCTTTACAGCGTATCAGGAGGCACTAAACGGCAGTGCGAAATATATCCCAGATGAGATAAAAGCAAACAAAGAGCTATTAAAATCCGCCTTTGGCAACTATATGATAACCGATGAGTACTACAAGTACATTTATTCAGTGCCAGACCAAAAGGAGTT
>CAYJFF010000095.1:0-10911 GCA_964369345.1 uncultured Oscillospiraceae bacterium | reverse complement strand
CAATTATAACTACAATCCACCTTTGGTGCACCCAGTATAGATAAACAGCTGTTAGTGAAAAAACAGCCATTTTATTCCATGTCACATTATCAATAATCTTAACAAATAATAGAACTATGAGTGCAATAAGTAAATTTGATAAAATCTCTGGTAGGGCGTGTGGGATATATATTATGTTGCCAAAATTAAATAATATAATTAATGGTATTGCTACAAAATAGATTTTTTCATCTACTTTATCAGCAAATAGTAATTGTATTATTTTATAATGTATTATCACAGTAATAACAGCCATTAGAATGTTCAGTAATGAAATAGCAAGGAAAATATCGCTACCAAAATCTAACAGAAAATACAGAGGAGATATAAGTATTGAGTAGCCAAATGAATAGTATGCCGTATTTCCAGAAACCTCACTCCAGTCATATCCTGCAAAATAAGCAGCATTAGCCATATACCCATATTCATCTCCTAATGTATATGGTACTGCAAAACACCCTATATCTTTAAGCTGAATTAGAAGCAAAAAAGTTGCTACAATTATCAAAATATAGCTATATACTTTTGAATTTGCAGTATTAGTTTTCGTGAGCGTCTCTTTTTTTGTTTTCTTGGGTTTCTTCATTCTTAACCTCTTCTCATTGACATTAAAACCTAAAATATATGAATGGGTTGAATGATGAACCAAACATATATGATATAGATATCAGAAATAGTGCTATTTTACACATATCACTGATGATTACACCACTTGTAGTAGTGTTGAAAAATTTCTCTGTTCCATTTGTCTTTGGTGGAAAGCAAAAACAAATAGCTATAATGAATATAACTAAATCTTGCGTATTTATATAGAATAAAATCGTTTCCCAGTATGAGAAATCCATACTAAACATGTATGTGATATGTGTTAACGCATCATTTAATGATAATATGTCAAAAAATACCCAGCCCACCAAAACTACAACCAAAGTATATGTTCTCTTTATAACAATCGGTGCCTTTTGTAATATTGTAGAAACTATTTTTGTACGTTCCAGTATCAAGAACGCTCCATGGAACAGCCCCCATATTACAAAGTTCCAGCTAGCTCCATGCCACAAGCCTGTTGCAAAGAAAACTATTAGTAAGTTAATATATGTTCGTGTTAATCCATTTCGGTTTCCACCTAGCGGTATATATAAATAGTCCTTGAACCAGCTAGATAGCGAGATATGCCATCTTCTCCAAAATTCCTGTATACTTGTAGAAATATATGGATAATTAAAGTTTTCAAGAAATGTAAACCCAAAAATCCTACCAAGCCCAATAGCCATATCTGAGTATGCGGAAAAATCAAAAAATATTTGTAGTGCAAAGCATATTGTAGCTCCCCAAGAGAATATCATAGGAGATTTTTCTATATTATCTAGCAAGGTATCACTCAAATTGCCCATAATATTCGCAATCAAAATTTTCTTTGCAAAACCAAATATAAATCTTGTTATTCCATAACGTACACTATCCAGTGTCACATGCCTATTTTGTATCTCTTTTTCAACATCTATGTACCTAACAATAGGGCCTGCTATAAGCTGTGGAAAAAGCATAATGTATAGACCGAGATTAATAAAACTTTTCTGTGCAGGTACATTTTTCCTATACACATCTATAACATATGACAAAATCTGGAAAGTAAAAAAAGAAATACCAATGGGTAATGGTATTATTGGCTCATTAAATACTATTTCTTGCCCCACAATCAGTGACAAAAAGCTCTCTAAGCCATCGACAAAAAAATTAAAGTACTTAAATACACTTAATATTGCCAAATTGAAAACCACACCAAAAATCAGAGTATGTTTTCTTTGTTTGTCAGTTATTGACCTTTCTATTCTGATACCAACAAAATAGTTTACAAATGCAGATGCAACTACCAAAACAGCATATTGTGCACCACCCCAGGCATAAAAAATAACTGAAAATATAAACAGAACCAGATTTCTGTAATTTTTTTTACAAGCATAATATGAAATTAGAGTAATAGGAAGAAATGCAAAGAGAAATATTGCCGAAGTAAAAACCATATACTATACCGCCATTCATTTATAGGTTATATCAAAATTTATTTACTGCTAATATCAGATAAGACAAACGCAAGTGCTCGCTCATCAGTGTTAGTAGGAGTGTACTCAAATTGCGAGCTAAAAGTAAGCTTGTTTATTCCATCCATATCAGCAGGAATATCGAAACTAAAGTTATTTGAAGTTATTGCATAACTATGACTTAGGTTTCCCACTAATACATTTATCGTAAGCTCATCGTGTATCTCTCCTGGATAATAGCCAGACACTGATACTATTCCTTCTGCTCCTACTGCTATCTCTACTTGCATTTCTGGTGCTACCCAGCCATCATCATACAAACCATAATTAAAAACGGCAGTTTCTTTTGTTGCTCCTGCTATTTCTTCTTCATTCTCTGGCACGCCATTTTTTTCAATATACGCTCTTAGTTCAGCAATAAACCCAAAGCTCATACGCGCGCCCACAGCTTGATTAACTTCAAAAATAAAAACATCACTCTGTAGGTAGTCTTCCATGTCTACTTGTGCATATGTATCCAACATGGTTACTCCGTCAACTTTATCAACAAAAACATTATTACTAATAATTATCATATCATCAATATAATTAGAATACATAAAAACATGCTGAAAGGGCTCTACAAAGCTACCTCCCTGTAAAGATATAGATGGTATTTCATTAAAAGTATCAAACTCTAATTCATGGTTATTTCCATGGTAATATTCATCATTCAAAAAATAGTCATCTGTTATGAAGCTATACGTATTCATAAGAGAGTAAATATCTTTATCTATACTCTCTATTTGTGTTTTATCTTCTATCACTATAGGTTCTTGTGTAACAACATAAGGGATTTCATTGAGTGCTGTTTGGTTAAACATTTCACTAAAAGCTTCTATAGAGTAAGTCGCTGCGCTCATTCGCCAATGTATGCCACTTTTTGGAAAAAGTGATACATCTATCAAATTATTCTGATAATACTCATAAGAGTCAAAATATGGTATTTGATATTCATCTAATAAATCAACCAATACATCGTACGTTCTACTCTCTTCTCCAGTTGCTATCAAACGGTATTTAAGCGGTATACTTGACGAATCCATATACGCCTTAGAAGGAGTAATGAATACTACAGCATCTTTACCTGATTTTTCTAGCTCATTTTGTATATATTTTAAATCTATAATTATATTTTCAATATTATTATATTGCGCCTCTCCACCTAAGTCACTTGATGTAATTAAATAGTTGTATATATATTCTTTCTCATACAAAACATTGTCATACCCAATTTCCAAATTATCGTTTGGAGACTTTCTAAAGAGTGTAGCATCTATAGTGTTTTTCGCACGTATACCGATATTTCTCAGTGGGAACTGTTCATTAAAATAAGTTTCAGCCTCTACTTGGTAATCCCCACTGAGTATATTCTCCATATTTAGTTCTGGTTTTTGTGCATCACTTGACAACCCTGCCATTTCCATTTCATATCCTACGAAAAATAAAATCCACCCAGCAGATAAAATAAGTACCATAGATATTGGCAAAATCAGCTGTATAATATTATGTTTCTTCATTCTATACTCCATTCTGCCGACCATATATACACAATTGTTTGTTATTTGTGTCAGCTTTGCTATGATACTATATTAATCCACCATAACCCCAAAAACTCCACAAGCCTGTGCAGCTTCTATATCCCATACTTTGTCGCCAAACAAGATACAGTCTTTAGCATCTGCATCAAATTCAAATAAGGCACGTTTTATCATACCAGGGTTTGGCTTTCTGCACTCACATTCACCTGTAAAATCTGGATGATGTGGGCAAAAATAAAAAGCATCTATCTTTGCATCTTGCTTTATAAGCTCGTTTTTCATATGATTATGCAACTCATGCATATCATTTTCTGTGTAATAGCCTTTTGCTATGCCCGCTTGATTAGTCACCACGACAATTTTATATCCCCAGTCAGCCCATTTTTTTATGAACTGTGGCATGCCATCAATAATAACCATATCCTCAGCTTTGTGTAAATGACCAGTGTTTACATTGATTGTCCCATCTCTGTCAAAAAATGCAATCTTATTTGTCTTTACATATTCTAGCATATCTGTCTGTGCTTTTTCATAGTCATCTGGCACGCCTATATCAATGAAATAACCTTTGCTCTCAAAAGAATATGTATCACCAGCATCCAGCGTGGTTTCTAATACATCGCTCTCAAAAGAAAACATTGTTTCCTCTTTGCTAGCTAACAAATCATTTTGTATATAATAAATACCACCGTTTATTAGTCCGCTATCTGTTTGTACTTTTTCTTTGAATTTGGTTATCACACCATTATTTCCAACTTCAACAGTGCCATATCGTGAAAAATCATGCATTATCTTTGTAGCAACAACAATTCTATTTTTGTTCTTTGACATCTCCATTAAATCAACATCAAAAAAAGTATCTCCGTTAAATATAAATACATTGTCATCATTGCAGTAGCTTAATGCCTGTTTTATAGCGCCACCTGTACCTAGTGGTGCATTCTCAGGAGAGTAGATAATATCCACTCCCCTGTATTGTTCTCCAAAAAACTCTATTATAGACTCTTTTTTGTGGCCAACCGCCATAACTATTTTTGTAACACCCTTGCTTATAATATCATCGACTATAAAACGCAAAAAGGGTCGACTGCACACAGGTGCCATGGGTTTAGGAACATCCGAGACAATATGTGCTAGACGTGTGCCAAAACCACCAGCCAAAATTATAGCTTCCATATTTATTCTCCAAACAATTCATTTTCTACGGCAGCGCAAAAACAGTGATAAACAGGTAGGTGATACTCTTGTATCTTGAAAGTTTCTGTAGACGGCACACAAATATTTATATCACAAAGATTTTTTAGTTTTCCGCCAGTTTCACCAGACATCAGTACCACTGTCATCTTTCTATATTTTGCTATTTGGGTAGCATATATAACATTCTTGGAGTTGCCAGATGTGCTTATCGCTATAAGTATATCACCCTCATTGCCATAGCCATACACTTGCTGTGCAAATGCACCATCTGCGCCTTGGTCATTGCCAAACGCTGTCATAAGTGCTGACTGGCTAACCAAAGAGATAGCCTTTACTGACTCTTGCAAAACATTACCCAAAAATTTTGCGTCGTCACCCCACATGTCAGCAAGCTCTGTTTTTGTATTATCTGACAAGCTACGTGGTAGCAAGAAACCTTTCATCAGCTCTCCTACTATGTGCTCAGAGTCCGACGCACTTCCTCCATTGCCGCAAACTAGGATTTTTCCACCATTCCTATGGCAGCTCACCATTGCTTCTACAGATTTTTGTATCTCATCCTTGCAAACAGATAGTGCAGGGTATCTATCATATAGGTCATCCATTATTTTCATAGTCGATTTTAGCATAATTTATCTCCTTAATACAGTGTCCAAGCTTGTGTTCCTTTGTCTGTAAAACTTGTTGTAAATACTTGTCCTCTATTTTTCTCTTTTAGTGCAGTTATTAGGGAAAATCTCTTTGTGGGGTCACAAACTATCATCATAAAGCCACCGCCACCTGCGCCACTTATTTTTGCAGCTTTTCCACCATTTTCCATAACGAAATTATACATTTCATCTATCTCTGGGTTGGATATAACAGAAGCAGTTTTTTTCTTTTCTGCCCACGAACTTCTTAGGCAGTCTGCAAACTCATCAAACTCACCTTTAAGTATGGAGCTTTTCATGCTAAAAGCAGCTTCTTTTAGCAAGTGCATACTATCAAGCGACTTGCTCTCACTTTTTTTAGAAGTCGCGACTTGCTCATCTATTATCTTTGCGCTATCCCTAGAAGTACCTGTATAGTAAAGCACAAGCGAGCTTTCAAGCTCATTTTTTATCCAGTTTTTTATCCTTAGTGGATTAACTGTTACATGACCACCTATACCAAACTCAATAAAGTTAAAGCCACCAAATGTTGCTGCGTATTGGTCCTGCTTGCCACCAGAAAGGCCAAGGTCTGTGCGCTCTATCTCGTATGCAAGCAGAGCCATATCATACTCACCAAGTGGGAGATTAAGCCATTCCATATAAGCTTTTATCATAGCCACTACCACAGTGGAGGATGAGCCGAGCCCACTACCCGCAGGTGCTTCACAATAAGTTGTCATCCTAAAAGACAGCTCTTTATCGATATTATAATCACGCATAATACGATTATAAACACCCTTATGCAAAATCAAATCTCCCTCTATTGGGATATTCTTAACGCTTGATTTTGTTGTGAAATTTTGCTTTAAATCGGTAGCAACAAACTCAATTTCACCACTTTCCGTAGGCTCTATTGTACAGTGTGCATACATATCAATGGTAACATTAAGCACTGCACCACCAAATTTATCACTATAGCTCGCAATATCAGTTCCACCACCTGCAAGCCCTAGGCGCAGAGGTGCTTTTGATCGAATTAACATAAAGATTTACCCTTTCATGTAATTAATATAATTATCTTGTTAGGAACTTTGTTCCACGGTCTAGACGGTCACGCCAGTAGTTAAGTAGGTCGCCCATTATCTGCTCGAACGGTATCTCTGGCGCCCAGCCTGTGTGTTCAATAAACTTTTTGCAGTTTGGTATTTGCAAGTCTGCATCTATAGGGCGCAGTCTAGCAGGGTCTATTTCTACTTTTATCTGGTCTTTCATAGTAGATAATGAGATAAGTGTGTTTAGTGTGTCACCAACCTCGCAAGTATATGTACCACCAATATTATAATACTCACCAGCTACTGGATTTTTTGTTACAAGCATATAGTATGCACGTACAGCATCTCTTACATCTGCATATGTTCTCAGAGAACCAAGATTACCAACCATAACAACAGGTGGTATCATTCCACGCTCTATCATAGCAATTTGTTTTGCAAATGTAGATTCATGGAATACATCGCCACGGCGTGGGCCTGTATGTGTGAACATCCTTGTTGTCATAACTGTCATGCCATATGCTTCTGCATAATATCTACCTAGCAAATCTGTACCAACTTTTGATATTGCATATGGTGATGCTGGGTGGAAAGGGCACTCCTCGTGTATTCCATCTTCCGGTTTTTGGTCTGCAGGTATTTTGCCAAATACTTCCGAAGATGCACAAACATGTATAACAGGTTTATAGTTTTCATCAAGCTGCATTTCGCTTCTGATAGCCTCTAGTAGTCGGCAAGTACCAAGAATGTTTGTATTCAGTGTATCTATAGGCGCTGTAAAGCTTGTCATAGGGTAGCTCTGTGCTGCTAGGTGGAACACATATTGTGGTTTTATCTGACGAATTACTGTCATCAGAGAAACTTGGTCGTTTAGGTCTGCATATTCAAAGAATAGGCGGTCTTTGTTATTTACGCGAGTAAGAAGATGCTCTACGTTATCCATAGGGCTTCTCCAACGGCAAACGCCATATATATCCCAATCTGTCTCCTCTAGTAGAAAATCTGCTAGGTGGGAACCTACCATGCCAGTGATACCTGTAATTAGTGCTTTTGTACTCATTTTTTATACCTCTTTTAAATAAATTCTTTTTTCATAGCATTGCCTATTAGTGTCATTTCTCGACCCAATAGTAGCTCTGTGTACTTTGTATTTGTTTCTATAATGTTTGGACGTGCATCAAAAAAGCCATTTGGTGGTGTAGCTATTGCTATTTTTATAGATGAATTGATATTATTTTTATATAGCGTTGCGAGCATATACCTAGATAGCAATTCCGAGCCTGATAGGTTGAAAATGTAGTTGTTCCATGTGTCGTAAGTACTTGCTAGAGCAAATACCGCATCAATGATGTCCTCTACATATACTACATTCCTGTATAGTGCATCGAAAACCTCTGCAGTTTCATCATTTTTTACACAGCTTTCCATGTAGCTCATAAATTTATCCTGTCGTGAAAAAACGTATGATAACCTGAATATTTTAACATGCTTATCGTTTTCAAAAAACAGCTCAATCTCACGTTTCATAACAGCATATTTACCAAAAGGCTCTGGAATACTATCCTCATCAACAGCAGACTCAGTAGCACCATTAACTGTATCACTAGAAAGAAACAACACATTTGCTCCTCTCTTTGTGCACTCCTGAATAAACCACTTCGTACCCTCGACATTTATGCTGTATGCAAGGTCATAATTTTTGTCACAAACATCTGGCGAAGATATAGCAGCCAAGAATATAACAAAGTCACCCTTTTTTATATCTTTGAATACTGTTTCATCGCGCTGTGTTAGGTCTAAGTAGACCTCGTCTTCGCCCCTATCTGGGGAATACTTAACAATATCCATATGACTTTCTGTTCTTGCGAGTATCTTACCTGCTATATACCCACTGCTACCCACGATATGATAAGTCAAAAACCACCACTTCTTTCTTAATTATTATTAGCTAAAAATAGTTTTAAACAAGCTCTTTGCATTTTCGTATAAGAACTTTTCTCTAACATACTCTCTAGCACCATACGCTAGGTCTTCTGATAGTTTGGGGTCGTTCCATA
The DNA here is from genome assembly GCA_964369345.1 of uncultured Oscillospiraceae bacterium. GTDB lineage: Bacteria > Bacillota > Clostridia > Oscillospirales > Ruminococcaceae > Angelakisella. Next base: position 2,312 of record CAYJFF010000095.1, on the reverse strand, counting down.
GCTCTACTATCCTTGCTACAAAAGTTTCCTCGTCGTCATAGCTGGACAAATATTTTTCTATACCTTCCAGCCCCTCTATGCCTATCCCCGTGGATACTATCGGTACAGCTTGATACATAGCCTCTATAGTTTTTCCTTTTACACCAGCACCATATCTCAGCGGTACTACGCATATTCTACAGCTATCATAGTAGCCCAGCAATTCCTCATCGCTTATAAAACCAGTTATTATAATATCATCACTTGCAAGCGAGGATATGCTCTCTGGTGGATTGGAGCCTATAACAATCAGCCTTGCCTGTGGTATTTGCTTTTTAATATTTTCCCACATATTTTTCACAAACCACAAAACAGCGTCAACATTTGGGTTGTGTGTAAATCCACCAACAAAAACTATATTCACCTTATCTTTTACGCTTACTTTTGTTTCTGGAATTTCTTTATAGCAATAGATTGGTGTTACCACCGACTTGCCCTCGCCAAACTCAGTATCTATAATTTTTTTCTCATCAACACTAAGTGTTAGGAACAAATCTGACTTGCCAATAATATCAAACTCCACTTGCTTAATAGCTTTTGAGGATTTTAGTATTTCTGGGTCTTTTTTTATCTCGTATTCACGCTCTTCACGCAAGAAATGCAAGTCCATTCCATAGTAAATAATTTTGGCATTTGTGTTTTTCTTTATAAAGTCCACATACTTTACAGAAATATGAGGCCTGTTTGTATATACAAAATCAATGTTATCGGCATTTGTCTTGATGTAATTTTTCCAATTGTCCCTATAGTAAACACCGCACAAAAGCTCGATGCCTTTTTGCTCTAGCCTTGGCGCATAGCTTGGGTCATAATAAAAATTATCTCCCAAGAACTTAACATTGTAACCCATATCCACCAAGAGGTCAAGATACTGGTCTACAGTACGGCTACCTGCGTCTTTATCAAACTGTGGTATATAGTGGTCGATAACGAGTATGGTTTTTTTGCTACCACTTTTATCTCTCGCACAGAATACATTCTCTCCATTTGGGAAATGCTCTGTTTCTAGCACATTTTTCCACTTTTCAAAGAACTTCTCGCTATTTACTATCTGGTATGCTTTTTGTCCAGAGGCAGTATCAGTGCCATTAGAAACACCCTCAAAATGCACTACTACAGATTTTGGCTGATACATTACTTTGTAGCCCTTTTTTCGCACCTCAAATGCAAGGTCACTATCCTCACAATACGCAGGGGCAAAGTGTTCATCAAAGCCACCTATCTCGTCCCAAAGCTTTTTGGAAATCATAATAGCTGCGCCGGATATATAGTCTGTTTCTTTTACATAGTTAAACTCTGGTAAATTTGGGTCCTGCTTATTGCCATAGTTCCACGCACTACCATCTTTCCACAGTATACCGCCCGCCTCTTGCAGTCTGCCGTCTGGGTATACAAGTTTAGAACCTACCATACCTATGCTATTGTCACTCTCAATAAGCTCTACCAGTGACGATAGCCAGTTTCTCTGCACTTGTGTATCATTATTTAGGAAGAAGATATACTTACCACTTGCATATTTTGCAGCATTATTGCAGTTTAGCAAAAACCTCATATTCTGTGGTGTACGTGCAAGTTTAATACCCTGTACTATCTCCAAAATATCAACCGTTGTGTCATTTGAGCAGTCGTCTGCAATAATAACTTCATACTCTACATCTGCTGTGTTTTCTATAATTGATTTCAGGCATAAATATGTGTAGTCAAACTGGTTATACACAGGTATCACTATTGAAACTAGTGGTTTTTGTGAAACTGGCATTACTATTTTTTCATAATTTACTTTTTCTGTATTTGCTACACTCTGCACTTCTGCTATAACTATCGGAGTTGCCGCATTTGCAGGGTCAATCAAGCTATTATCAACCTTTGCAGATGTTGCTGCTGCGCCCTCATTCTTTAGCGTCCTAAAGAAAGTTTTCACTCTCTTTGGTGATGCTTTCTGCATAAAGCGTATTGGGTGTCTTACAAATTTATAGCATATCTTGGCAAATAGAGCTCGCTTACTACCAGTGGGTAATATGGTGGCTCTTGTTTTCCACATAATACCCATTACGCGATACGCACGTGATTGTTTTAGTCTATCAAACTCTCGCTCCACCTCTAGTAATAACTCTATATGCCATTGTTTATTAACTATTTCTTTACTTAGCTCACTTTCTTTGTGTAAGAGGTCACGCTCGCTTTGTAATAACAGCTCTATATGCCCCAGTTTGTTGCTAAGCTCTGTTTGTGTGTCACTTAGTGTGCTCTGCGTATTTACAAGCTCTGTTTGT
>CAYJFF010000094.1:0-11002 GCA_964369345.1 uncultured Oscillospiraceae bacterium | reverse complement strand
GTGACTAAGAGTGCTTTTTTATTGAATTTTGTGCCGACGTGAAGCGGCGGAATGGAGCATTTTATGCTAACAGATATCTCGTTGTGTGTGGGCTGTAATAAATGTATTTTCCGATGTCCCACACACGCAAATAATGCAATGCAAATAGACAACAAAAACAAGATAAGCGTTACAGAGGAGCTATGCATATATTGTGCAGAGTGTGTTATAGTCTGCGACCATAAGGCACGCCTATCAAGGGACGATACTGCACTTTTTTTCGCAGATATAGCAAGGGGTAAGCCTATCTCTATTATTACAGCGCCCTCTATACTGCATAATATACCAGAGTACAAGCGATTATTCGGCTACTTAAAAAGCCTGGGTGTTCGCTTTTTTTATGATGTTTCCTTTGGTGCAGACATCACTACATGGGGGTATTTGCGTGCTATGGAGCAATATAGCATACAAACTATGATAGCGCAGCCATGTCCTGTTATAGTGAGCTATATAGAGAACTTCAAGCCAGAGCTGATACAATATCTATCACCGATACACAGCCCAGCTGTCTGTACATCAATCTATATGAAAAAGTATATGGGTGTGCAGGATAGTGTGGCTTTTCTTTCGCCATGCATTGCAAAAGGTGTGGAATTTTCCGACCCTAACACAGGTGGAAATATCTCATATAATGTTACTTTTGTAAAACTGCTCAAATACCTAGAAGATAATAATATAGACTTATCACAGTATGATGAAGTGTCGTTTGATAACATAAATGGTAGCATGGGCTTTACTTTTTCGCGCCCTGGTGGGCTAAAAGAATGTGTGCGACACTATAAGGGTGAGAGCGCATGGATAAAGCAAGTAGAGGGTATAGGCCATGTAAAAAGATATCTGGACACATATGCACAGCGTGTGAAAAATGGCAAGCCTGTACCACACCTAGTAGACGTGCTAAACTGTATGAATGGCTGTAATCTGGGTACTGCAACCACAAAAGAGCTAGATGTAGATGACATAGACTACAACACAAACTCTATGAAACTAAAAGTGGATTACGACGCCTCTCTTAAACTGTTTGAGCATTTTGATGAAACGCTGGAGCTTACATACTTTAGGCGTGGATATACTGCACGTGGGCATATTTATAAAACAGCCACAGAGGAGCAACTGGAAGAAGCTTTTTGTAGCATGAATAAATTTACAGAAGCAGACAGAAGTGTGAACTGTTTTTCTTGTGGTTTTGGCAATTGTAGAGATTTTGCAAATGCTGTTGCACTGGGGCAGAACCATGTTAATAACTGTTTCCAGTTTGCACGTAGTCGCCTAGATGAGCAAGCAAAAGAGCTACAGAAAAAGAACGAAGATATAATATCCAGCCTGAACTATGCTGGTAAAATACAGAGAAGCTCACTGCCACGCGCAAAAGTATTGCGAGACGCTTTCTCGGATTTTTGCATTAAGTGGCGACCAAAAGACATAGTAGGTGGCGATATCTACTGGCTTAGGGTCTTTGATGATGGTGTGCTACTATGCGTTATAGACTGTACAGGCCATGGAACACCGGGTGCACTGCTGACTATGCTTGTGACATCTTCGCTAGAATTTGCTGTGAAAACAGTGGACTACCACAGCCCAGCAAAGATTATAGAAGAGCTAGATAAAAGAATAATAAGAGCACTAAATGTGCGCAAAGATGACAATAGCAAAAAATGGGGCAAAATAGAAATTAACGATGGCGCAGACCTTGCGCTGATGTTTATACCAAAATTTGATGATGATATTCTGCTTAGTGTTATAGGTGGGGTGCGTGTTTTCGTCAGTGATGGAAAAGAGGTACAACAGATAAAAGGTCAGCGACTACATATTGGTGACAGGTCGCTAACTGGTGCAGATGATGTGAAAGTGATAAAAGTGCCCAAGGATAAGAATAGTAAGTACTTTATCTCGTCCGACGGTATCTTTGACCAGATTGGTGGCGAGAAAAACATGGCATTTGGATACCGCAGAGTAGTGAATATAATTGCAGAAAACCACAACTGCTCGCTTGATGATATTCAAAAAGAGCTGTGGAGTGAGTTCAAAGAATATAGTAAAGATGAGGAACGCAGAGATGATGTAACTTTCTTTGGTTTTTCACTATAAATTGCTGTTTGTAGTATAATCTCCCATTTATAGGCAATAATTTGCTTATAAAGCTATTGGGAGTGCATAATATGCGTGATAAAGAAAGAGTTTTTGCAGATTTTACAGGTTTTTTAGTGGCGTTTTCAGTAACACTGGTGCTTTTTTCTGGAATACTGGCAGGCACACTATACTTTTTTGGATATACGGACACAGACAGCAACGATACTTCGCCTGTCGCAAATTTGGTAGAAGTGCCAAAAACGGACAACAGGCTGACAATGCTTATTTCTCTGAGAGAGAGTGAGGACTACCAGCCAGAAACATATGCGCTGATTGGATTTTTCCCAGATGAGGGGCAGATAACAGTGGCCTTACTACCACCAAAGACAATGTTCTTTTACGGCAACGAATGGCAGACGATAGAGCGACTATATGCACTGGGCGGTATGCAGTATGTGGCAAAGGGGTTGAGCACATATCTGGAACTACCCATAGAAAATACAGGTATAGCTACCAGTGAAAGCTTGGGTGAGTTTATGGAGAGTGCTGGCTATTATGAGTATTATCTTGGCAAGTCGCTGGACTACCCACACAACCAAAGACAGGTGGTGCTAAAACAAGGCTCCCACCTACTAGATGGCAGAAAAACTACGGATATTCTCTTTTACCCAGCATATGAGGGCGGGGAAGAAGAACGCAGTGACCGTGGGGCAATGCTCATAACGAATATGATAAACCACTATATATCACTTGCGCTAACACAGGGTAGTGATGATATAGCAAAAGCTATGCTAAACAGTATGGATACAGACATTAGCTATACTGACTACACCCAGAGGAAAGAGGCAGTGCAGTTCGTAGCAAACATAGACAACCCAGCAACAGCGGTGTATGTGGAGGGTGAGCTAACAGCTAACTATGAGGGTTTTATAATAACTGATGACTGCATAGAGCGCATAAGAAAGACTTATAGTTAAAAAAAGAGCCTATAGGAGATGATGTATTACTACAATCTATCCTATAGGCTTTGTTTTGCTATGATATTAGTAGCGTGTCTTTTTTACTGCTACTATTTTTTGTTGTGGCGTGGGGTGTAGTTCGTCGGCAGTGATATTATCATGTACGATATTCTTACCATTCCTAATAAACAGCGCAGTTGCTGGTAGTGTGCCCTCGTAGTTGCGACACTCTGCCCTTTTTGCTGTGTGTGTAGGTATTTTAAGGAAATTGCTATGTGGGGAAGTTTGGTCACCATATACCTGCATATGAATATCACGCAGAGTTACATTCTCAATAACATCACTCTCATTACAGTCGATAATCATGCAAGATGGTTGGTTTTCACCTAGTAACTGCTCGTTCTTACCCTGTGCGCTGGAGATAATACCACTAAAGGTCATATTGCGGATAACGGACTGTGTAGATATTTCCTCTATGGAGTCCTTGCGCTCTCTGCGACGGTTTGTGGTCATAAATAGTGGGCGCTGTACATCTTGCATAACAAGGTTTGTAAATGTCATTTGGCTGATAGTAGAGCCCTCTGAGGACTGTATTTTTAGTGCACTGCAATCAATATCACGGAACACACAGTTGCTGACAGTGACAAGCTCTATTGGTGAGCAACTAAGCAAACCTATACGTATACCAGCCCACTTACTAGACATTATGCAGTTTGTTATTACAACATTACGGCAAACACGGTCATCATATGAGTTTTGCAGGCATATGCAGTCATCACTACAGTCAAACTTGCTGTTGGATACAAACACGTTCTCGCAAGCATCAAAATCCACACCATCACCATTGTTGTTAGCACGGCTAGATATTTCTATACCATCTACCCACACATCACGACAGCCGATAAAAGCATTTGTCCAAGATGCGGGGTTGCGCAAGGTGACTTGGCTTATATGGATATTTTCACACTCTAAATATCGGAACATCATAGGGCGAAAAGTGCTAAACTCTGCGCCTTGTCCGTCTATTACCCCACGACCAGTTACACCTATATTTGTACAATCTTTTGCAAAAAACAGGCATAAGTCCATATGAGTTTCGTTGCGATATAGCTGATAGTGAGTGTCATCTGTATAATACTTACGCTCTGTTTGAGCAATGAGCTTAGCGTTTCGTGATATTTCTAGCATAACATCTGAACGGAAGTAGATAGTGCCTATTTTGTAGATACCATTATCTACAAGAACAGTGCCACCACCACTTTCGCTACATTTATTGATAGCGTCCTGTAGTGCTTTTGTATTGTCGGCAGTGCCATTACCAACACCACCAAAATCCTTTATATTATAAACCACAATGATATCCCCCTACATAACAAAGCTTTTACTAATATAATTATTCAGTTGGTACAGACAGCTGAGGTGTTGTTGCTGTTAGTCCATATAGTGCATCTAGGTATGCGTTTAGTTCTTCGTTAGCTTTTTCAGGTGTGTAGTTTGCAAGTGCTGCGTCGTTATATACCAGTGTTTCTGCCTTAACAGCATCTGCTACCCAAGTATCTGCCATCTCAAGGAACTCATCACCTTTTATAGTAACAAGCATTTGGTCATATACTTCTACAGCTAGTGCCTCGGATACATTAGTTTCGTCATGCTTTTCTACAAGCATATAGTAATATTCGTCGTCTATTAGCTCTACATCGCCTGCATCTGCGCTAGCTAGGTACTCGGATAGAGAAAGAGGGAAGTAGTAGCCGTTGTCAGCTTTTTCTACAGGTATCAAGTAGTCCTCTGCTTCCATTTTCTCGGGTAGTTCTGTACCAGCAGATAGAGACTTAATGCCTTCCTCGTATATTGCGTCTACCATTGTCATATCGCCAGCTTCTATACTAGCAAGGTAGTTGTCTGCAAGCTCTTTTGCAGCAATAAGGTCTGCTTCTGGCAGTGCCACACCAGTAGCATCAACTTTTGGTATTGGCAACACAAGTGCATTGTAATATGTGTCAGCATAATAGTCAAATGCTTCTTGTAGCTCATAGCCATACTCGCCACCTTGGGTATATAGTGCCTCAAACACCATAAATGTTTCTTGTGATAGCCTGTTGGACTCTACAATATCGGCTAGTGTAACATTAAGTGCAGAATAAAGAGCAGAATCTGCCTGATACACCTGGTCGGAGTATGATAGTAGCTCTGATTCTTCTTCCTCTGTTAGAGAAAGCCCAAGCTCTACATATTTTTCGTGCATCACAAGTTGCATGCTTGTTTGCTCATTAGCATAGTCTGTAACATATTGTTTGCCAGTTTTACCATCAACCATAGCAGTCATCAGGTCGCCGCCATCGTCAGTTGTTGTAGCGGTGTGGTCCTCATCTGTGTGTCCCACGTGTTGCTGTGCAAGGGAAACGCCGTTTACTAGGTGAACAGAATAAACACCGGGGCTTATGGTTGTTTCATTATATTTTGCTACCCAGCTAACATCTGTGTCACAGCCTGTCGCATAAACAGCGATAGCAGCAGTAAGGACTGTTGCTACAATCTTCTTTAGTTTCATATTTCCTCCAATGTGTGCAGATAATGTGCACATTTTATTTTGTACTTACAACAATATAACATAAACACGTATTTTTGTCTATGTATACTTTGTTAATATACCGTGTACTATTCTACTTCTGTGGCATCAAGTAATCCAAAAACTTCATGAATTGCATCTATTGGTTGCTTGTTTTTTTGCAGTTTTATAGAGATATATGGGCGCTTGCCAGCATTTAGCAGTGCTCTGCCACCCATTCTTTGCACCATGGATATTATAGCTTGCATATCCGGTGTTTCTGGGTATAGTAGCACAAAGTTGCCGTTTTGCTTAATCTCACTAATACCGTGCATAGCAGCACTACCACGCACCATAGCCACATCTAGCAAGCCTTTTACAGTGGACGGTGGCTCGCCAAAACGGTCTATAAGCTCATCTATCATATCCATATACTGCTCACGGTTGGTAACACAGGCAATCTTTTTGTAGATATCTACGCGCTGTGTAAGACTGCTGATGTAGTCCTCTGGGATATGTGCTGCAATTTGCAAGTCTACCTGACACTCTGTGCTGTGGGCAACTTTTTCGCCACGCTCCTCGCTAATAGCATCAGAAAGTAGCTTGAGGTACAAGTCGTAACCAACGGACTCCATATGTCCGTGCTGGCTACTACCGAGTATATCCCCAGCACCACGTATCTCAAGGTCACGCATTGCTATCCTAAAACCAGAGCCAAAAGACGTAAACTCACGTATAGCTGATAGTCGCTTTTCGCCTACTTCTGTTAGTATCTTGCCACGGCGGAACGTAAAATAAGCATACGCACGCCTACCAGAACGCCCAACACGCCCACGTAGCTGATAAAGCTGAGAAAGCCCCATTCTGTCGGAGTCCTCTATTATCAGTGTGTTGCAGTTTGGTACGTCCACACCTGTTTCTATGATAGTTGTGCAAACCAGTATGTCTATTTCTCTCTCTACTAGCTGTTTCCATACTTTAGAGAGTGCTTCTTCGCTCATCTTGCCATGTGCAGACTGTACTTTTGCATCTGGCATATTTTTTAGTATATTAGAAACTACATCATCTATATCACCCACGCGATTATGCAGATAGAACACCTGCCCACCACGTCGTAGCTCTTTGCGCATTGCCTCTACCACTATGCTATCATCATACTCTAGCACATAGGTCTGCACTGGGTGTCTGTCCTGCGGTGCCTCGCCAATTATGGACATATCACGGATACCGCTCATTGCCATATTAAGTGTGCGTGGTATGGGCGTTGCAGATAGTGTTAGCACATCTACACTGGCGCGCAGCTCCTTGAAACGCTCCTTGTGTGCTACACCAAAACGCTGTTCTTCATCTATTACACATAGCCCCAAATCTTTAAACTCTACGTCTTTTTGCACTAGCTTATGTGTGCCTACAACAACGTCAACAGTACCATCTTTTAGTCCTTTTAGTACTTCTTTTTGCTGTTTTGGGGAACGGAAACGAGAGAGTAGCTCCACCTTGATAGGGTAGCCCTCTAGCCTGCGCAAGAATGTCTGGTAGTGTTGCCACGCTAGTATAGTTGTGGGCACCATAACAGCACATTGCTTGCTGTCCATAATACACTTGAATATACCACGCAGTGCAACCTCCGTCTTGCCAAAACCAACATCGCCACACAGTAGCCTATCCATGGGGATATTTCGCTCCATGTCGGACTTAATCTCGTTAATACAGCGTAGTTGGTCCTCGGTCTCATCATAGTCAAATTTCTGCTCGAAGTCCTTTTGCCACTCGGTGTCCTCATCAAAAGAATAGCCCTTTGTTTGCAGGCGCTTTGCATACAGGGCAATAAGCTCTTTTGCCATATCGGAACAAGCTTTTTTTACACGCTGACGTGTTTTTGTCCATTCTGTGGAGTTTAGCTTGCTTAGCTTGACATGGTTTTCGTCCTTGCCACCTATATATTTTGTTACAAGGTCTAGCTGAGTAACAGGCACAAACAGCATATCTGTACCAGCATAGCGCATCTTGATATAATCTTTTATAACACCCTGTACCTCACGCTTAACTATGCCCTCGAACACGCCTATACCATGAGTGGAATGTACCACATAGTCACCCACGGACAAGTCTGCTATATCTTTTATAGCTTTTTGCCCTTTGGGGATTTTTTTGCGTTTTTTGGTGCTTAGGTGTGCCGCCCTACCATACGAGAATATAGCAATACCGCATTGTGGGTAGTCCACACCGCCGGATAAGCCACCCTCACAGACAAAGACCCTGCCTTTTTCAAAAGCACCACGGTCTACATTATATGCAGCGTTTATTTTACGAGAGCGCAGGTCGTCAGCCAGTGCAATAGCACCACGCTTAGTACCATTAAGCACTATACATCCATACCCAATGGATAAGAAATGCTCTAGCTCCTCCACAATAGTATCTAGCTGACCGCTCCACACTGCTAGCGTATTTGCTACTATATCAATGGTATGTGCAATAGCAAACGCCTTGTATATTCTAGGGAAATTATCAAAGATTATGCCGTGTTTTACAATCTGGGACTCTATGAGTGCGTAGTCCTGATACACACCAGTACAGGCACGTGTGGTTATACCGTCCTCTAGCAGTTGCTTTAGCTCTTCTTCTTGTCGCCAACGCAGAGCATCGGCAGACTCTTTTATAGAGATAGCCTCGGACAGCACAAAAAGCCTATCATCAAGATAGGATAGTAGTGTAGTTTGGTTGGGGTACACAGCAGATATATACCTATCTGTAGTGTTTATGTCACTGCCACCACGTAGCAGGTCAATATCACGCAGTAGCGACTTGCCACCATGCTCACGCTGTTTCTCGGACAGTGAATTATACTGTGCTTGTAATGTGTCTGCAAGCTCGTCGCTGTGGTATAGCACCTCACGAGCAGGTGTTATAGCTGCCGTATCCAGCATATCCTCACGGCGCTGTGTTTCCAGAGAAAAGGCTGACATAGTATCTATTTCGTCACCCCAGAACTCCACACGCACGGGGTGGGGGTAATCTGGTGGGTAGAAGTCCACTATGCCACCACGGCTAGCAAACTGTGATATACCGTCCACTTGCTCGGTATGTGTGTATCCAGCCCACACTAGCTGTCTTAGCATTTCGTCCTGTGGGTACTCCATGCCAGATTTTAGCACTATAGTGTGCAGTGTAAGCTCGCTGGGTGGTAGTGTCGTTTGCAGTGCAGCCTCTACAGATGCCACGCAGATAGTTTGTTTATCAGCTAGCATGCGTGCGAGCACGGAAAGCCTGATATGCTCATACTCACGCGAGATACTATCTACACCGTGGTATGTTACATCACGCTCTGGGTAATGGTGCGCAATAACCTCACCCTGTAGCAGATTTATTTCTTCTGCAAGGCGAGCAGCGCTCTGCTCATCTGGGGTAAGCAAAACAGCACCCCGCCCGCTATCTACGGACAGAGTGTGCAAAAACTGTGCCTTGTGCACTGGGGAAACCCCTTGCAAAAGCACGGGTAACTTACCGCTATCTACAGCTTTTTTAAGCTCCTGATATTCGGGTAGACCCAGTATTTGGCGATAAATTTCTTTCATATATGCACTCCGTTCACCTATTAAACCTAGCCATAACCGCCTGTAAATCTTCTGTTATTAGCGTCTTGCACAGAGGCTCCATTTCATCAAGTATCGGTGCTAATGTCTTTTTGTCCTCACTGCTGAATTTACCAAGAACCCAGTCTGCAAGGTCGTAGTCCTTGTGTGGTTTTTGCCCCACGCCGATTTTTACACGTGGAAAAGCATCGCTACCTGTTTGCTCTATTATACTACGTATGCCGTTATGGCCACCGTGGCTACCCTTGCCACGCACACGCAGTCTGCCAACATCTAGCGAAACATCATCATATATAACAATCACATTCTCTATAGGTATTTTGTAGAAATTCATAGCATCTACAACGGCACGCCCAGACAGGTTCATAAAAGTAGTTGGTCGCATTAGCATAATGCGTGCCTCGCCCAGCATGCCATCGCCACATAGTGCGCTAAATTTTGCTCTATCTATTTTTACACCCAGACGATTTGCTATGTTCTCCACAGCATAAAAGCCGATGTTATGGCGTGTGTCGTCATATTTTGCACCTATATTGCCCAGCCCTACTATTAGGTAGTCCGGTGGGCCCTGTGGTGTTCTCTTTTTTGCGATAAGATTAAATTTTTCCATCAAGGAGTTATCCATAATTGCGGTAACGCTCCTAATTTATTATATGTCACCAAGACCTAATTAATTATCAAAATTTGTCGGGTTTAGTGCCACTCAATTATAACCTATTTGCATAAAAAGTACAATAACAAATAGATTACAGATTGGCGTACAGAATGTACGGGACAGTATATGTACTACTATACTCCTCAGGTGATATTATCTAGGTAGTTTTTCACTGCCTCCATACGCAAGTCTAGCTGTGCGCTTATTTTTGCACACTCTGCTAGTTCTTTTTTTATCTCGTCCTCCATCTTTTCTGGGATATCTTTTTTGTATTTAACCTTGTGTTCCAGACTAGCCCAAAAATCCATAGCCAGTGTGCGTAGCTGTATCTCTACCTTTACCCAGTGTTTTTGCTCTTGCAAGAAAATAGGGACTTCTATTATTAGGTGCAGGCTCCTATAGCCATTATCCTTGGGGTTTTTTATATAATCTTTGGTTTCTACTAGCTTTACATCATCTTGTTTTGTCAGACACTCTGCTAGCTCATATATATCATCTGGGAAAGAGCATATCACCCTAATACCAGCGATGTCGTGTATGTTTCGTTCTATCTCGTGTGGGTCCATAGTGGGGCACTTTTTCTTTATTTTTGCCAGTATACTCTCGCCAGATTTTAGCCTTGTTTTTATAGATTCTATCGGGTTTCTGTCGTGCTTTAGTGCAAATTCCTCGTTTAACACCTTGAATTTGGTTTCTACCTCCATCATTGCACATCTATAAAAGAGAAGAAAGTGGTTTTTTAGCTGTACACTATCGCGAAAAGCCTGTACTACCTCCTCGTCCATTAACATACGCTTTATGGGTCTGTTGTCATCTTGCATTTGTGTTTGTCTCCTTGAATTATTAATACTTATTTTGTAAAAAATCTTTATATATGCTAGAAAATATGTTATTATAATAACAGCAATATTTTATGAATTTGTGAAAGGAATATAAATATATGAAATTTGTATCATGGAATGTAAATGGTTTTAGGGCGTGCCTAACAAAAGGTTTTGCAGATTATTTTGCAGATGTAGATGCAGATGTGTTTGCACTGCAAGAAACTAAGATGCAACCTGGACAGGCAGATTTTGCACCCGAGGGCTATTATAAATATGAGAACAGCGCAGAGAAAAAAGGCTATTCTGGCACTGCT
>CAYJFF010000093.1:0-11270 GCA_964369345.1 uncultured Oscillospiraceae bacterium | reverse complement strand
TACTCAACACCGTCAGCAGTGAACTCAATCTCATAAGAAGCTGCGCCTTTGTAACGGTCAAACTCGTTCTCGATATTAGTAGCGGAAGTAACACCTGCATGTGTGAATGCTTTTTCAAGAGCCTCTGCCTTGGTGATATATGGTGATGTGTTTGCGCTTGCAACAGCAGCATTGAATGCTAGTAGGCATGCTAGGGATAGTACGGATGTGTTTTTTATAAATGTTGTCTTTTTCATGATATTTATTACCTTTCGTTTATAAGTTGTTATTTGAGGGTGGGCTAGTTTTGTGTTGGTGACGTCTTACCAACTTTTCGTATTGTCTTGCCCCTTACATATGGTTAATGCATGAACTAGCCTTTTTATTGCAAAGAAAATAAAAAAATTTTAAAAAAGTTTTGTGAAAGTGGTTTTTTGGCTTAAAATAGCGGTTTGCGAGCTTATTAATTTTTGTTTTAGTGGTGTATTTATTAAGTGAGCAAGCATTATACATAAATAAAAACTACCCATATAGCTAAAAACCAAAAGCCATAGGGGTAGTTTTGCGTTATTATTGTAGGAGAGGCAAGCTATAAAAGATTATCAGGCTTAGCAATGGTTTCACTCATCATCTATCATTAGCTCTGCTGGGAAAGAAAAAGATATACTGGTACCACGCTCTACTCTACTAACTATAGCAAGCTCTGTGCCATACTGTAGCTTTAGCCTGTGGTGAATATTATACAAACCTATCCCCTTTGACGGTGGGTTCTCAAGTTGTAGCTTTGTACGGATAGCCTCTAGTTGCTTCGGTGATATCCCTCTGCCATTATTAAAAATTCTCACCTTTATCATATTTCCAGAAATTCTCAGCCTTATTCTTATAAAATGACTTGGGAGTAATTCGCTACTGCCATACATCACAGCGTTTTCTATAATTGGTTGCAGGATTATGCGCATAGACTTATAGTTGATGATATTTTCTGGATAGTCCCATATAAATGTATATTTGTTTGGGTATCGCATTTTCAGTAGCCTAATATAGTTATTTGTGTTGTCTATCTCCTCGCCCATTGATACAAATGTATCAGCAGAGTTTAGCGAATAACGCATAATCTGCGCAAGGTACTCTAGCATCTTGTAAACATCATTATAATTTCCAGTTAGCTCACACGCTTTCCACTTTATGCTCTCCATAGTGTTGTACAGCATATGCGGGTTAATCTGCGACTGTAGCGCGATTAGCTTGAAGTACTTTTGCTTATAGTTTTTTTCTGATAGTTCTGTTTCAAAGTATTTTTGTAGCAAGTGCTGGTCTTTGATACTGGAAACTATATGCTCATATTCATTATAGTTTTTTGATGTTACAAGTGTTGTGTCGCTCTGAGAGTTTAAAAGTTCTATAATCCCGTTCAGCTGGACAAATTGCCTGTAGTTTAGGTAATACAGGTATATGCAAGACAATATAGTGAGTATAAAAGAAGACGCTATAACTATATACATAATATTTCGTGGTGTGCTATAAAGGATGTGAATGTCATTTAACATATAGTAGTTAATGCCATGCACGGACGTATGCTCGGACACAATAAAATCTTTGTCATTAATAGCTATTTTAGCTGGGAGGAAATCACTAGAAGATGCCAAAATTTCTTGAAGCTCCGACTGGTATGTATCATCACTAACAACTAATATTTCATTATTGTGGACAATGAAAGCAATTTGGGAGTCTGAATCTATAATATTTCGTAGCATATTTTTAAGGTATGATAGCTTAACGTTCAATACAATGGTACCTTTGCTAGAGGGGCTACCAAAAGAAAAGTTATAATAAAAAGATAGTGCACGGCTACCGTTATCCAGTGTAGTCACCACTGATTTATATTGCCCAATCTGCGAAAAATCCAGACCTGACACCCACGAGGCATCGCGATATTTTTCTGCACTAACTATTCCGTCCGATGAAGAAAAGAAATAACTATCAGCGTCTTCAAATACTATATAAAGAGATTCGATATAAGAGTTTGTTATAGTCTGTGCATTCAAAAAAGATTTTAAGTAACTATAGCTAATAGACTGGTAATAATCCATTTTCTCCGTAGTCATAATGTCGTGGAGATTTTTTGTCATATCATAGTTTGTTGTCATTGATAAAGAAGTGGCTGTTATCTCGTCTAGGATTATCTCAAATGCTTCCGAGATAGAGTTGAGTGTATTAATATTGCGTTTTTCTATTTCATTTGTTATACTGGTAAAAGATATGTAGTAATATATAGCACCCAAAACGATTATTGGCATAACAGCTGTCATAAGGAATCTAAAGAGGTTTTTTCTTAGAAATGAGCTCATTTTTCTATCCTTTCACTTACACTGATGGAGGTAAAATATGTATACTCTGATAATTATAGATGATGAAGATGAAATCCGTAATGGCCTAAAAAGGTATTTTCCGTGGGATATGGTAGGTTTCCATGTTGTTGGAGATTTTTCAAACGCACAAAAAGCATATGAGTTCATCAAGGAAAATGATGTTGATGTTGTTATCAGCGATATTTCCATGCCTGAGATGTCCGGTATTGACCTTGCAAGAAAAATTTACGAAGATAAAATAAATACAAGAGTAGTTTTTCTTTCTGCTTATAAAAAGTTTGAATATGCACAAGATGCGATTACATACAAAGTAGTTCATTATATCACCAAGCCCACTGTATATAGTGAAATTATGGAGGTTTTCCAGTCTATAAGAGAAAGCCTAGACGAGATTAATAAGCCAGCAAAAGTATCGGGTGAAAATACATACACCAACATGCTAATAACAAAAATTACTGATATTATGGAAAAAGATATAAAAAACGTAACGCTTGTATCTGTAGCAGATGAACTAGGGAGAAGTCCATCGTCTATAAGCAGGCTTTTCTCGGAAATTATGGGAAAAACATTTACAGACTACCTAACAGAAATGAGAATGGAAAAAGCAAATGATTATCTCAATAATTACGACTACAAGGTATATGAAATCTGCGAAATGGTAGGATATACAAATGCAAAGAACTTCACAAGAGCGTATAAAAAGTATTTCGGAAGAACGCCAAGAGAAATAAGAAGTACAAGTGATAATATGTAAAAATTTTTAATCACATCATTATAATTAATGGTGTGGTTATTCTTTTATACTTCTCCAAACTCTAGCAGACAGTATTTTGTGTTAACAAAGCAGTGGTATTTCGTATAAAATATTTTAACATATATTGGTCGTATTTGTAAATAAAGCGGCACATTTTTGCATATAATGATACCTTATTCATAATTAGGTCATAAAATGAGTGCTTTATGGATACAAACTCCCTTTTAAAATATAAAATACAGTGATATGCTAAGAGTACAAAAATATTTTGAGAAGGGACTGAATTTTAGTGAAAAAATCTACAACTAAATTAATAGCACTAACTCTAGCCTTAACATCTGCAATGTCTTTGGTGGCTTGTACAAGTAATGACACACCAGCGCCTAGCTCTACAACACCAACTACATCTAGCTCTACAACAACAGAGCCAACAACAGAGCCTGTAACTCTACGTTTTTCTTGGTGGGGTGGCGAGAGCAGGCACGAAGCAACTATTGCAGCTGCTGAACTATATATGGAAGAAAATGAGCATGTTACTATTGAGCTAGAATATAGTGGCTGGGACGGCTATAAAGATAAGCTAGTAACTCAGCTTGCTGGTGGTACAGCTGCCGATATTATGCAAGTAAACTATGACTGGATACACGACCTAAGAGCGCAGGACCAATACTTTGTAGACCCAAGGACAATGCCAGAGATTATAGATATGTCTGGGTTTAGCGAGTCTGCATTTAGTGGTTGCTGGGTTGGCGACGAGCTACAGGGACTGCCTACAGGCCTTAGCGTAACTACTCTTATAGTAAACAAAAATGTTCTTGATGCACATGGTCTGGATAGCTCGGACTCTACTTTCTGGAACTGGGACAATGTAATAGAAGAGGGTAAAAAGATAAATGATGCTAACCCATCACACTACCTACTTAACGAGTTCCCAGATGGCTCCAGCCTAGTAGAAATGCTACTTGCACAAAAAGGTAAAGAGCTAGTTAATGCTGACTACACAATAGGTGTTACAGAAGAAGAGCTAATAGAAGAGCTAAACCTACTAAAGAGCCTAATAGACAATAATATTATGTTGCCTTATGAGGAAAGCTCCATATACGCAGCTCAAACAGAGCAGTTCCCAAAATGGCTAAATGACGAAATGGGTATATTTATTCAGGTTGCATCTGTTATTCCATCTTTTGCAGATATGAACCTTGATGTAATGATGGTACCTATGTATGAAGACGCTGTTTCTTCTGGTGCAAACATCTACCCAACAAACATTATATCTATCAATGCTAAGGGCGAAAACATAGAAGAGGCTGCTAAATTTGTAAACTTCTTCTATAACGACGAAGAAAGCATAAAAGCTCTTAAAGATGTTCGTGGTGTACCTGCTACTTCCCATGGTCGTGAAATACTTGATGAACTAGGACTACAAAACCCACTAATTACAAAAGCAGTTGCACTGGGCGAGGAATACCCAGGACTACCCATCCACCCTGCAAAATTTAACTCCGAAATCAACAAGACTATCGGTGAGTATATCGAGCGTTTTGGTTATGGCGAAGCTTCAGCAGAGGATACAGCAAAAGATTTGCTAGCTGAGCTAGAAGAAATTTGCGCAGAACTACGCTAAGAAATCACAGCTTACTGAGTGGGGGATTATTGTCTCCCACTCCATTAATAAACATTAACAGCGGCTATCCATACAAAAAATATATTTTAATGTCACTACAGACAACCAAACACCGTTACCTCTTTCGTACTATCATAGCATAGTAAAAAATTTATTTGAGAAATGTGGGATTCGATGAAATTTAAAACTAGAAAATATGTGGGCTTACTCTATGTATTGCCTTTTATTATAGGATTATTAGTATTCCAGCTATATCCATTTATATCATCTTTCGTCTATTCTTTTACAGATTTGAGTATTGCTAACGAATATAGCTTTATAGGTATTGAAAACTACATAGAAGCATTTACAGATGACCGCGATTTCTACACCAGCCTTTCTGTAACTGCGACTTATGTTTTCATAGCTGTTCCTTGCAAGCTAGTGTTTGCGCTATTTATAGCAATGGTTTTGTACAGGGATATGAAAGGCATTAAGTTTTTCAGAACACTGTATTATATCCCCTCCATACTGGGTGGCAGTATTGCTGTTTCTGTTATTTGGAGATTTTTATTCTCGCATGAGGGTCTTATAAACCAAATTCTTGGCAAAGTAGGCATAGAGCCAGTATCATGGCTAGGAACGGACCTTGCGCTACCAACTATTAGCTTGCTGGCAGTTTGGCAGTTTGGCTCCTCTATGGTGCTTTTCCTTGTTGGCCTAAAACAAATTCCAACATCACTTTACGAGGCAGCGTCTATAGATGGTGCAAGCAAGGGTTATCAGTTTTTTAGAATAACTCTACCGCTCTTGACACCGACTGTTCTGTTCAATGTTATTATGCAAACTATAGGCGCGTTCCAAGAGTTTACCAGTGGTTTTGTAATCACAAATGGTGGCCCTATGAAATCCACTTATCTTTATGGAATGATGCTATATGAAAACTCGTTTAAGTACTATGATATGGGCTATGCCTGTGCACAGTCTTGGATTTTATTTGTTATCATAATGTTGGTAACTGGCTTGTTGTTCTTATCTTCAACAAAATGGGTGCACTATGGCGACGGAGGAGAATAGTTTATGAAAAAACGTATGTTGATAAGCAATATCCTAACATATACATTGCTAGTCATTGTTGGTATAGTAATGGTATATCCTTTGCTGTGGATGTTTGCATCTTCTTTTAGAGAAACAAAAGACATTTTTAATTCGATAGGCATTATTCCACCAAACCTAAACCCCATACACTACATTAACGGCTGGGATGGCGTGGCAGATACCACATTTACAGATTTTTATATAAATACATTCCAGATGGTTATACCCACAGTGCTGTTTTCTGCGTGCTCCAGTGCTTTGGTAGCATATGGATTTGCAAGGTTTGACTTCCCTTGTAAGAAGATTTTGTTTACAGCTATGATGGCAACTCTAATGCTACCTAGTTCCGTAGTCATTATCCCAAGATACCTGCTTTTCAAAGAATTTGGTTGGCTGGATACATACTTGCCCTTTATAGTGCCTGCACTTTTTGCGTGCAACTCGTTTTTTATCTTCCAGCTAGTACAGTTTTTCAAAGGTATCCCAAGAGAGTTGGACGAGGCAGCATACATAGATGGCTGTAGCACTTTTGGCACATTAATAAAAATCTTGCTACCACTGTGCAAGCCTGCTATAATTTCTGTTTGTCTGTTCAACTTTATCTGGTCATGGAACTCATTCATGGACCCACTTATCTATATATCATCTGTAAAAAACTATACATTGTCACTGGCACTGCGTATGACACTTGACCTTGGCTCTGCTGCTGCGTGGAACGAGATTTTTGCTATGTCAATTCTATCTATCGCACCACCAATTATCGTGTTTTTCTGTGCACAAGAGTATTTCATAGAGGGTATTTCAACATCTGGACTAAAAGGCTAATAGCTCTTAGAAGCGATTGCCTATATAGTGTTTTTAAAAAGTAGTCGCTAGTTGATAACGGCTACTTATCTTATTATAAGTAGAGGTGCTTTATGTACAAATTATCGCTAAATAAAAACTGGGCGTTCCAGAGTGTAGAGAATGGCGCAAGAGATAGCAAAGTCTTTACAGGTGATGTCCCAATAACAGTTGCAAACTCGCTGTTCCTAGCTGGGGAAATCCCAGACCCGTACTATGGTGAAAACGAGTGGGTGACATATGCAGAGCTAAAAAAAGACTATGAGTTTTATAATGTGTTTGATATAAGCGAAGATGTGTTTGCGCAAAAGGTAATTACATTGCACTGCGAGGGAATAGATACATTTGCAGATATTTATATCAACGAAAATCATATTAGCCTTGTAGAAGATATGCACAGGAGCTATGATTTTGATATTAAACCTTATATATGCTGTGGCGAAAATAGTATCAGAATTTATTTTAAATCTGCGATTGAGCACACAGAGGCACTGCACGCAGAAGAGCCTTATTACACTACCTCCGACACTGTTAATGGATTTTCACTTGTACGCAAATCCCACTGCTCTTTTGGATGGGACTGGGGGCAAAAGCTCCCCGATATCGGTATATTTAGGAACATAGAGATACTTGCGTATAGTGTTGCCAAAATTGATGATATCTACATACGACAAACAAAAAACAACAGTGATTTTGACATTCGCATAGAGCTTGAGAATAGCATTTTGTCACCCAGTGCAGACCTAAACATAGTAGCTATAATAAAAGACCCACAGGGCGAGATTATCGGCACAGTTAATCAGCCACTCACCAGTGCTCAGGCGCTAGAATTCAACGTGTGCGACCCACAGCTATGGTGGTGTAATGGCTTTGGTGCTCAGCCACTTTATGAGATATCTGTAGCTATAAAAAAAGGTGATGACACCATAGACAGCACTACAAAACGCATAGGTATAAGAGAGTTGACTGTTCGTCGTGAAAAAGACGAGTGGGGAGAGAGCTTTGAGTTTTCTATTAATGGTATTTCTATTTTTGCAATGGGTGCAAACTATATCCCAGAAGATAGCATTTACCCAAGATGTAGCAAAGAACGCACACAGACACTTATAGAGCAGTGTGTAAAAGCAAACTTCAACTGTATTCGTGTATGGGGCGGTGGCTATTTCTGTGATGACTATTTCTATGATATCTGTGACGAATATGGCTTGATTGTATGGCAAGATTTATTGTTTGCTTGTGGTGTGTATCGCTTGCACGATAACTTTGTTGAAAACGTTATAGCAGAAACAAAAGACAATATAAAAAGGCTAAGACACCACGCTTGTATAGGTTTGTGGTGTGGCAACAACGAGCTAGAATGGGGCTGGTCTGGCTGGGATATGGGCTTTGGAGATAAACTAACGGACAAGGCAGATTACCTAAAGCTATTTGAGTGGATACTACCGCAAACTGTAAAGACTGTAGACCCAGATAGGTTTTATTGGCTTGCGTCTCCGTCATCCGGTGGCAGTTTTGATGACCCCAACGACCAGAACCGTGGCGATGTTCACTACTGGGATGTTTGGCACAGGCTAAAAGATTTTACCAAGTACAGAGATTATTATTTTAGATTTTGCTCTGAGTTTGGGTTCCAGTCTTTCCCCTGTATCAAGACTATTGACACATTTGCAAAAGAAGAAGATAAAAATATTTTCTCCCGTGTAATGGAAAATCACCAGAAAAACCGTGGTGCTAATGGCTTAATCCTCTACTATATGTCTGCTAATTTTAAATATCCAGCCAAGTTTGACACCCTGATATATGTGTCGCAGGTGCTACAAGCCGAGGCTATTAGATATGGCGTAGAACACTGGAGAAGTAACCGTGGCAGGTGTATGGGCTCACTATACTGGCAACTGAACGATTGCTGGCCTGTGGCTAGCTGGTCCAGTATAGATTACTATAACCGCTGGAAACCTCTGCACTATTATACAAAGAAATTCTATGCGCCCGTCCTGCTATGCGCGCTAGAGGACAAGGGATTTGTAAAGTTTGTAATTTCTAATGAAACCACACAGGACAAAACTTGCTATATTGATTATAAGATTAGAAAAAACACAGGCGATGTGATACTGGAACATAGGGGAGAGTATATAGTCAGCCAGCTATCTAGCAAGAACTGCATAGAAGTAGATTTTGCTGAATATGCTCAAAAAGACAACTGCTATAACCACTATCTTGAGTACACTCTATATGACCAAGACGGCAACGAGATTTCCAGTGGCACACAGCTATTCTGCAAACCAAAGCATTTCGAGTTTTTGGATCCACAGATATCATACAATGTGCATGAGTGCGAGAATGGGTTTACACTAAATTTTACAACACCAAACTACGCAAAATATGTTACAATAGATAGCAGTGACTTTGACTTTGTGGCAAGCGATAATTGCTTTGATTTATCCAAAGACTTTGGTAGGCAGATTTTTATCTCAAAATCAGACATCTCAAAAGAAGTAACAGTAAGCGATTTCCAGTCTTTGAGTATTATAACAGCTTTCGATATCAAGTAATCGACAAAACAATTTAACAGGGAGAATGACATATGCGTTGGAGTAGAGAAGAATATGTTGCACACATGCTTTTCGAGGATGTAGGCAAGGAAATGTTCACCGAGCTTTTTGGGCCACTGGTAGGTCTTGATGATGAATGGAAATCACAGGGTGCTACAGATGCAGAGAGAGATTTGAGTGCGTTTGGTTTTGATTTTGTTGATGTGGCGCATGTGGGGAACTGCAAGCCTATTACAGATATAACACCACAGGTTTTAGAAGATAATAGTGAGTATAGAATATCTATAGATGAGATGGGCAGAAAAGTAAAGCTTATCAAATCCAGTGCGACTATTCCACTACCTTTTTCACATCCTGTGGAAACTTTTGACGACTGGCTAAAAATAAAACATTGGTACGAGTTTGATGAAAAGAGAATAGACAAAGAAGCGCTACAGAGAGCAAAAAAATTGCAGGAGCAGGGTAGCCTAGTAGTGCTAGAAGTGCTCGGTGGATTTGATGAACCACGACAGCTTTTGGGTGAAGAAAACCTGTGCATAGCGTGCTATGATGAGCCAGAGCTAATCAAAGATATTCTGGATACCATAGGAGATACCGCAGTAAAAATCATAGAGAGAACTAGCGATATCGTAACAATAGATAACCTGTTTATCCACGAGGATATGGCGGGGAAATCTGGCCCGCTGATGGGGCCTATACAGATAGATGAGTTTCTAGCACCATACTACAAGCAGTGCTGGGACTGTGCATCTGCCTATGGCACTAAGCTGTTTTCGCAAGATAGTGATGGCAATATAATGGCTGTTATAGATTCTTTCCTAAAATGTGGAGTAAACATTTTCTATCCTTTTGAGCCAGCAGCTGGCATGGATATGGTAGAGGCTAGGGCAAAATATGGCAAGGCATTCGCCGTCAAGGGTGGTCTAGATAAACTAGCACTGCGTGAGGATAAAGCAACTATAAGAAAAGAGCTAGAGTACAAGCTAGGCAAGAGCATGCTAAAAGGTGGTACTGCCTTTGCGCTTGACCACCGCATACCAAATGGTGTTAGCATAGAGAACTACCGTTATTACGTAGAACTAGCTAGAGAGATGCTAGGGCTACCAGCTATCAAAGAAATAGAAAAATTTCATCGTATGGCGTTTTGATTTCTTTAGTCAGCGCATAATTCATACAAAAAGCTTGGTGTCAGGTTTTCTCCGACACCAAGCTTTTTTGCAATTATATTCTTATTTGTTCAGTTATTCTTATTACATTACTATGTGAGAAATATAGATATCTCTGATAGCTTTTATTTCACACAAGCCTTTCATAATAACCTCTACAGGGTAGCCAGCTTTTTCTATTTGTGATTTCCAGCTACTTTCCTCATCCCCTGCCATATCCACGGAGGAATGACGAGAAGAAGATAATAGTAGTGGTGCAAGGCATACACTCTTGGGGTTGTAGCTTGCAATCTGTGGAATAATAACATCAATATCTGGGTACGCTTCAAGCGCGCCTACAAAAGTATTTTTGTGACCACGTTGCTTAAATGTGTAGTCCAGCGCTGCATAAGATGCATTTGCAAAATGTGCTGCACCATGCCCCATAAGCACAAGACATCTTTCATCACTTACACCATACTCGCCTTGTAGTACATTACATACCTCGATATAGTCCGCAGTAGTAGCAAGTAGTGGCATACCCATTTTTATATCTGAGAAAAGAGCAGTACATGAGTTTACAGCTGCTACTATTTTATCGTATTCGCCACTGCAAGCAACTAGTAACGGTAATATCATAACTTCTTGCACGCCCTGCTCAGCCAAGCTCTTTAGTGTGGTTGTTACATCTGCTACAGTTTCACCAGCGGCAACAGCTCTTTTAATCATAAAAGGAGATGTAAACGCTAGCTCCACACGACATTCGGTGTGTTTCTGTGCAATTTCTTCCAATAATAAATCGATAGTTACTTGCCTGATATTTTTATCAGCAGTACCATAGGCAACAACTAGAATAGTCTTTTTACTCATATTAATGCTCCATTCCGCCGCTTCACGTCGGCACAAAATTAATTGTAAAGTACACTC
>CAYJFF010000092.1:0-11528 GCA_964369345.1 uncultured Oscillospiraceae bacterium | reverse complement strand
CCAAGTAGACGCGAGCTACCATACAGTGGAGCGTGCACTGGGGGTTTTTAGGGGGCGAGAGCCTCCCTAAATCACGCTTGGCATACGCTGTCGGGCGTTCCCGACTCGTGAGGAACAAGTAACGAAAAAGGATAGAGACTACCGCCTTGTACAAGGTGAGCTATTTATTCTTAGTGCTGCCCTATTGAGCATGACAAATTTATATTTTACGATGTAAAGTATAAATAATTATCACTGTATACTAATTGACAAAAATATGTTAGTGTGATAGAATTACCACGAAGATTATTATGTAATTTTTGTGTAAATTACAATAAAACAATGGTATAATATTACATTTTTATTAATATTCGGAGGTTTTTATGAGATTAATAACACGTTCTGATTTTGATGGTCTTGTTTGTGGAGTCTTACTAAAAGAAGCTGGAATAATTGACAGCTTTAAGTTTGCACACCCAAAAGATTTGCAAGATGGTCTAGTAGAAGTAGGTCCCGATGATTGTATTGCTAATGTGCCTTTTGTAGAGGGCTGTGGGCTATGGTTTGACCACCATTCTAGTGAGCTAGAGAGAAAAGCTTTTAAAGGAAAATATGTGGGCGAGAGCAGACCAGCACCAAGTGCTGCACGCATTATATATGACTATTATGGGGGCAAAGAGCGCTTCCCTAAATTTGATGACCTGATGATAGCAGTTGATAAAGTAGACTCTGCAAACCTTACAGAAGATGAAATACTAAACCCACCTGACTGGATTTTGCTAGGTTATATTATGGACCCACGCACAGGGCTTGGCAGATTTAGGAACTTTACAATAAGCAACTACCAACTAATGGAAAAGCTAATTGACTGGTGCCGTGAAATGACAATAGAAGAAATAATGGCACTGCCAGATGTAGTGGAGCGTATAGACCTATATAGAGAGCAAACAGAGCTTTTTATAGAAATGGTGAAAAAGCACACAAAAGTAGTGGACGAAGTAATTATATCCGACTTGCGTGGTGTTGATACAATATATGTAGGCAACCGTTTTATGATTTATGGTATGTACCCTAAACAAAATGTTAGTGCATGGATAGTAAGCCTACGTGGTGGACTTGGCTGTTCTGTGGCAGTGGGGCATAGCGTAGTAAACAGAACTAGCAAAGTGAATGTCGGCTCACTAATGCTAAAATATGGCGGCGGTGGTCACCCAGTTGTGGGAACATGCCAGTTCACACAAGAGGAGATGGAAGAAAAACTACCATCACTACTTGATGACATGATAAAGCTAAATAAATAATATCTATAAAAAAAGCTTGACTTTTGGTACAAACTCTGATAGAATATCTCTGTTATGTCAATAAATACTACAGTTGACTTAACTCCTTGCTCTAGCCGAAGTAAGAGTTAGAGCCTAATGTCCATAAGGAGGTGTAATGGAATGAACAAAATGAACAGTTATGAAACAGTAATGATTTTCTCGACTAAAAATGGCGAGGAAGCAACTACAGCACTTATTGAGAAATTCACAAAGCTAATTGCTGACAATGGTACAGTGGAGTCTGCTGATGATTGGGGCAAAAGAAAACTTGCTTACGAGATCAACAAGGAAACTGAAGGTCACTACATGCTAGTAAATTTCACAGCTTTGCCAGATTTCTGTGCTGAGCTTGACCGTGTGTTTAAAATCACAGAAGGCGTTTTGCGTACACTTATTATCGCAAAAGACTAAGCGGAGAGGGTATATGTTATGCTGAACAAAGTTATACTTATTGGTAGACTAACTGCAAACCCAGAGCTGAAACAAACTGCATCAGGTATATCTGTTGTTAGTTTTTCAGTAGCTGTAGATCGTCGTTTTTCTGGCAAAGACACAGAAAGAAAAGCAGACTTCATCAATGTTGTAGCTTGGCGACATTCAGCTGATTTTGTTGCAAAGTATTTTGGAAAGGGTGACCCCATCGGTATAGAGGGAAGCATCCAAACTAGAAGCTATGAGGACAAAACAGGTGCTAAGCGTGTGGCGGTAGAAGTTCTTGCTGAGAACACTTTCTTTGTTGGTGGAAAAAACAGCGGTGGTAACGGCGGTAATAGCGGTGGATACCAACCAACGGCACAACAGGCACCAGCCCCAGTTGCTTTTGAAAACGGCGGAGTTAACGACTTCATGGAAGTTGATGTTGACGACGACCTACCATTTTAATTAGGAGGAAATAACAATGGAGCGTACTGAGAGACCACGCGACAGAAAGCCAAGAAGAAAAGTTTGTGCTTTTTGCGTGGATAAAATAGAGCAAATAGACTATAAGGATATCCCAAAACTAAGAAGATATCTTTCTGAGCGTGCAAAAATTGTTCCACGTAGAGTTACAGGAACTTGCGCGATTCACCAAAGACAACTAACAGTTGCTATTAAGCGTGCAAGACATTTGGCTTTGCTACCTTATGTTAGTGACTAATATTTGTCGCAATAATAAATATCAAAGCTGTGCGCACAATTTGTCTGCACAGCTTTTATTTTTGTAGAATGAACATTTTACAAGGGGGAGATGTAATATATGGCAAGAAAGGCTACAAAACCCAAGAATAGAAAAGTGAATGAAGTACCAAAGGACCAACTCTTTTTGCAGTCAAAAAGTGATGTAATATCATTCTTTCTAGTTTTGTTGGCAACAGTGTTTCCACTTATCCTTACAGATGCATATTTTAATATATTGGAAACAAAATATATAACATACTGTATCTTGATGATAACTATGTCTGTGATAGTTTCTGGTATGTTACTCTATAGTCTTGTTATGCACAAACAAATGTGTGGCTCATTTGGAGTAAGTTTCGGGAGTTTTTTTGCAAATAAGAATGATATCGCTGTTGTAGTGTTTTGGCTGTGCGCAGTGGTTTCTACTCTGCAGTCCGACCATATGTCGGAGTCGTTCTGGGGAGCTGGTGGGAGATATTCTGGGCTGTTTTTGCTTAGTATATATACAATTTCCTACCTTATTATTAGTAGAAACTGGATATTTGATAAGAAGATAATAACTTTTTTCACATATACAAGCATAGTTGTAATGCTACTAGCGGTTACTGATTATTTCCGACTGGATTTGCTAGGTTTGCGTACAAATATGGTAGAGGCGCAAAAAACTATTTTTATCTCTACACTTGGTAATATTAACACATTTACAGCCTTTGTTAGCATTGTAGTGGGGTTATCTACCGTACTATTTGCCATGGCAGAGGATAAAAAAATGCAGACATTTTATGGTGCGACGATGGCACTGAGCTTTATAGCTATAATGATAGGTATGAGCGACAATGCATATCTTTCACTAGCAGCATTATTTGTGGTGCTCCCATTGGTGCTATTTAGGAACAAAAAAGGTGTTTTGCGATATATGGTAGTACTTGCAACATTTGTGACTGCCATGGCTTTGCTAGACTTTATCAACACAACCTTTGCGGGGTATGTGGTGAATATTGATAGTATAATGACTACGATAAGCAATGTTATAATGCTACCTATAGTGGCGGTAATTTTGTGGGCGATAGTGGCAGCGTATCACTTCTGGGGGAAAGAGTTTACAACAAAAATTCTTGTTAAAATATGGCTGGGGTTAATTGCTTTGGGCATACTTGCACTTGTAGCAATGTTTATTGATGTTAATGTTCTTGGGAATACTACACGATATGGCATACTTGGCGCATATCTAGAGTTTAATGATAGCTGGGGTAGCAATAGGGGAATTATCTGGGCATCTACCATGGAAGTATTTATGAATTTCTCTTTTGTTAGGCAACTAATAGGCTTTGGGCCAGATACCTATCAAATTTTAATCGAAAATACAGAGGCGTGGGAATTCTTTATAAATAACAATGAGCTTCTGGATAATGCGCATAACGAATACTTGCACTATTTAGTAACTTTGGGTCTTGTTGGAGTAGTATCATATATTGTTTTTATAGGAATGTCCATCTTCGCACTACTAAGGCAGTGGAAAGACAATATCTATGCTGTAGCTTGTGGTATGGCAGTGCTTTGTTATGCTGCACAGGGTCTAGTGAACCTAAGTTTGCCGATAGCTACACCTATTATGTGGGCGTTTTTGGCTATTGGAATTGCAAGTATTAATAAAAATGCAATACAAAAGAAGTGAAAATTGCATTTTATCGTACTAAAGTCAATATGTTATAATGAAAGTCACAAAAAATATTGCAAAGGTAGCACACTTTACTTTAAATTGTGCTGCCTTTCTTGCAGACTTAACAGCATGTTAACTATATTTATATGTTGAATTAATCGTTTTTTTACAAAATAATAGTAAAAAATGTAATATTGTAATACATTGCTTGACTTGCATATATAAAATGGTATATAATGCAAGTTATTGGAATGACATTATGCAAAATATGTCTTTTTGACCTGCACAGAATTTTAATGTGCAGTATAATCTTTTTTTTGGGAGTGAAATTATGGTAAAATATCTAATTAATAGGATATTAATGGCAATCGTAACAGTTTTGCTGGTATCAATTCTTACTTTCTCGGTTATGCACGCTGCGCCGGGTAATCCATGGTTATCGGACAAAACACCACCACAATCTGTGTTGGACGCATTAAACGAGAAATATGGTCTTGATAAACCAGAGTATGAGCAATACTTTATCTATATAGGTAACTTGTTGCAAGGTGATATGGGTGACTCTATCAAGGTTTCTAAAAACCGTCCAGTAGTGGACATGGTTACAGAGAAATTTGCAGTATCTGCAAGTCTGGGTGTTGTATCTGTTCTAGTTGCTACACTTATAGGTGTCCCACTGGGATGTCTTGCAGCTTATAAGCGTGATAAATTCACAGATAGCCTGCTACGTGTTACATCAACGCTTGGTGTTTCTATGCCATCGTTTGTTGTTGCCACGGTGCTCGTGGTTGTTTTTTGTGGAGGTATAGAGGCTCTGCACTTTTTCCCGAACACCTTTTCTTGGGATAATGGTATTGTAGGTTTTGTGCTACCATGTTTTTGTCTTGCACTATATCCTTCTTGCTATATCACACGTCTTACACGTTCTTCAATGCTTGATGCTATCAATCAGGAGTACATAAAGACTGCACGTGCAAAAGGTCTAAAAACTGCTCCTATACTTTTCAAGCACGCACTAAGAAATGCGCTTATCCCTGTAGTAACATACCTAGGGCCACTAGTTGCATTTACACTTTGCGGTGGCTTTGTAGTAGAAACTGTTTTTGGTATACCAGGTCTTGGTAAACTATTTGTTCAGTCTATACAGGCACTTGATTATCCATTAATTATGGGTACTTCTCTGTTTCTTGCAACATTTATCGTAATAATGAATCTTACAGTGGACTTGCTATACAAAGTAGTTGACCCACGTATCAATCTATCAAAAGGAGCGTGATTATATGTCAGAAATTAAAAAACCAAAAATTGCCTCCATGCAAGTAGATGTAGAAGATATGCTAGACTGGAACAATCTTACAGATGCAGATTTTAGTACTGCGTCATCGGATGAAAAAGAAAACTTTATCCAGCAGCGTAAGAGCGTAACTTACTGGGCTGATGCTTGGCGTAGGCTTCGTAAAAACAAAGTTGCTATGGTAGCACTTTTCTTCCTTGTTTTCCTTGCAATATTCGCTTTTGTAGGCCCTATGGTTGTTCCATATGGCTATGATGAGTTTAATAAAGGCGCTGAGAACCTACATCCTTGGCACATTAGCCTAGAAGACCAGCAAAAACTAGAAGATGCTACA
The DNA here is from genome assembly GCA_964369345.1 of uncultured Oscillospiraceae bacterium. GTDB lineage: Bacteria > Bacillota > Clostridia > Oscillospirales > Ruminococcaceae > Angelakisella. Next base: position 5,781 of record CAYJFF010000092.1, on the reverse strand, counting down.
GGCACAAAAGACCCAGAGGTAGCAGTAGAAGAAGCACGTGCGGCAGCGGCGGCAGCTGGAGAAGAGTTCAGCGCAGTTGATGCAGCTATAGTAAGAGCTAATGCGTCTGTACCTCAAGAATTTACAGACGAAGCTGGCAATGTATTAACAGGTGATGCACTAACAGATTATCTATATGACCTATATGATATAAGAACTATGCCTTTCGGTTACTCTGCAGAGGAGCTAGAGCGTAAAGAGGCTGGCGAAGATGTATTCCCACATGTTTTTGGTACTGATAAATTTGGTCGTGATTCATTAGTGCGTATTATGGTAGGTACTAGAGTTTCCATGCTTGTTGGTGTTTTTGCAGCACTATTGGTACTTATAATTGGTTCTGCATATGGCTCCATCTCTGGTTATTTTGGTGGCAAAGTAGACGTTGTCATGCAGCGTGTGGTAGAGATTATCTACTCTGTACCAGATGTTCTGGTTATCCTGCTACTTTCTGCTATGCTCGGTGAGTCCATCAAGCAGTATACGGGATTTGGCTCTGAGATTGTAACTATTCTAGGCTCTAACCTTATTGCGATGTTTATAGCGTTTGCTATGCTATACTGGGTTGGTATGAGCCGTATAATTAGGGGACAAGTACTACAGGTAAAACAGCAAGAGTACGTAACTGCTGCTCGTGCGCTTGGTGCTTCTAACTATAAAATTATCACAAAACATCTACTACCAAACTGTATTGGTCAGCTAGTTGTTACTACTTGCTTGCAAATTCCATCGGCTATATTCCTAGAATCCTTCTTGTCATACCTTGGTGTTGGTATATCCGCACCACTGACAAGCCTTGGTTCTATGTGTGCGGAGGCTACTGGTGGTCTGTATACTTATCCATACCGCCTGATTTTCCCAGCGCTTACACTTAGCTTGATGATTCTTTCATTTAACCTGTTTGGTGATGGTCTGCGTGACGCACTTGATCCAAAACTAAAGAAATAAGAGAGGGGGACATATAATGGAACAGAAAAATGATTTGAAAATAGAAAGTAAGTCTGGCAATTTGCTAGAAGTTAAAGACCTAAAAGTATCGTTCTTTACCCCCGCAGGTGAAGTAAAAGCTGTTGGTGGCATTAGCTACGAACTAAAATACGGCGAAGTAATGGGTATTGTTGGTGAGTCCGGCTCTGGTAAGAGTGTAGAAGCGTACTCTGTAATCGGACTGCTACAGGGAACTGGTAAGGTTGTTGGTGGCTCTATCAAATTTGAGGATACTGATGTACTTGCGCTTTCCCCAGACGAGATGACTGCTTTCCGTGGTCGTGAAGTTGCGATGATATTCCAAAACCCTATGACATGTCTAAACCCTGTTTATACAATAGGTAACCAGCTTGTAGAAGCGCTACGTGCTCACAATAAGCAAATAAGCACTGAAGAAGCATGTAAGAAAGCAATGGAAATGCTAGAGCTTGTTGGTATTAATAATGTAGAAAAACGTATGAAACAATATCCACATGAGTTTTCTGGTGGTATGCGTCAACGTGTTATGATAGCTATGGGTCTTATCTGTCACCCAAAACTACTAATTGCCGATGAGCCAACTACCGCGCTAGACGTTACTATTCAGGCACAGATTATGGAGTTGATGAAGGACCTACAAAAGAAAACAGAAATGGGTATTATCTTCATCACGCATAACCTTGGTGTTGTTGCTGAGATTTGTGATAAAGTATGTGTTATGTATGCTGGACGTATAGTCGAGCAAGGCCCTGTAGATGATATTTTCTACAAGCCATCACATCCTTATACACTGGGTCTTTTGCGCTCAATGCCACGTGTAGATGCTGAAACTTATGAAAGACTTATACCAATCGAAGGCTCACCAGTAGATATGCTTAATCCACCTGAGGGTTGCCCATTTGCACCACGTTGTGAGCAATGTATGAAAATCTGTCTTAAAAAGATGCCTCCATATGTGGAGATAGGTGAGGGACATAGGTCCGCTTGCTGGCTAAGAGTTCAAGATAAAATTAAAGAAAGCAAGGGGGAAAAGTAAATGAGTGATAACAACTTGCTTAAAAATGATAAAAAAGATGATATATTGGTAGAAGTAAAAAATCTGAAAAAGCATTTCCATGTAAAAGGCATGCCAGGACCAGGCGTTCAGGCTGTACAGGATGTTTCTTTCTTCATCCGCAGAGGTGAAACTTTGGGACTTGTTGGTGAGTCTGGCTGTGGTAAAACTACACTTGGTAGAACAATACTACGTTTGCATGAGCCAACATCTGGTACTATAGTATATGATAATAAAATTCTATATAAGAAGGACGACCCAAGACGTGGCAAAGCAGAGGCTGTGAAAATGCTACCTTATCGCAGAAAAATGCAGATTATTTTCCAAGACCCATCTGCATCTCTTGACCCACGTATGACAGTTGGCGGTATAATAGGCGAGGCACTGGACATACACAAGCTTTGCTCCTCAAAAGCTGAGCGCGCAGAGCGTATAAAAGAGCTACTGTCTATGGTTGGACTAAATACGGAGCATGCTAATAGATACCCACATGAGTTCTCTGGCGGACAACAGCAGCGTGTAGGTATTGCACGTGCACTTGCAGTACAACCTGAGTTTATTGTATGTGATGAGCCTATTTCTGCTCTGGACGTTTCTATCCAGTCACAGGTTGTTAATATGCTAGAGGATATGCAAAATGACTTGGGACTAACATATCTGTTTATCGCACATGACCTTAGCGTTGTACGCCATATATCTAACAGAATAGGTGTTATGTATTTGGGTAACTTGGTAGAGCTTGCAGATAGCTATGAGCTTAACCGTAACCCCATACATCCATATACACAAACACTACTATCTGCGGTACCTGTTCCGGACCCACAACTATCACGCACAAGACAGCGTATTATACTAGAGGGTGATATCCCATCTCCTATGAATCCACCTTCTGGCTGTCGTTTCCATACACGTTGTCCATATGCTATGCCTAGGTGTAAAGAGCAAGTGCCAAAGTTTAAGGAGCACGCACCAGGACATTGGGCATCATGCCATTTGTTGGATAATTAATCCAAATACAGCAATTTTGACTTTGTTTAACTTGTCATTTATGTATAAGAAGTTATGTAGAAAATGACAAAGTTGTAACTTTTCTTTACACAAATTATACTTTGTGCTATAATCACCATAACATATTCAGACTTATTATTTTTAGCTACAATTAATTATAACAAGCGAGAATATTGTCGAAAACTTACAAAAGTAATACTTGATTGGTATCACGCTCGTGAGAGCTATTATGATATAGGTAATGGTGATGTTGGTGCTACATACTGTCCTAAAAACAATATGAGCATAAACTAACAAGACTGTTGCCGGTCACACAAGATACAAATAATTTTAGGGGGAAATGAAAAAAATGAAAACAAACAAAATTTTTGCAAAAACACTTGCTGTAGCAATGACTTTCGTTATGTTGATGTCTGCATGTGCTCCTGCTACTTCTAGCAGCAGTTCTGCACCAGCATCATCATCTACACCTGCTACATCTTCCGAAGCACCAGCATCATCTTCTGAGGCACCAGTAGAGGAAGGTCCTTTTGACCTAACTGTTACTCTAGCTTCCGAGCCTGCATCTATCGACCCAGCGCTAAACAGCTCTGTTGACGGTGCGGTAATGATCCAACACACATTTGAGGGTCTGATGAAATGGGTAGATAGCGGCGTAATGTACGACGAAGATGGCGGCATGAGCAAAGCTGAGCTAGCACTAGGTCAAGCTGAGTCTTATGAAAAAGTTCTTAACGACGACGGCACTGTTACTTATACTTTCAAACTACGTACAGACGCAATGTGGTCTGACGGCCAGCCTGTAAAAGCTAGTGACTTTGTTTATTCTTGGCAACGTCTAGCAGATGACAACACAGCTGCTGACTACTCTTACATGATAGACATGGTTGTTGGTTGGGCTGAGGTTAATGCTGGCACAGCTGAGCCATCTACACTTGCAGTTTCTGCACCTGATGATAACACATTCGTTGTAACAATCGTGAACGACACACCTTACTTTGTAGAGATTTGTGCGTTCCCAGCAACATTCCCAGTACGCCAAGATATCGTTGATGCTGCTCCTGATACATGGACAGTGGATAATGATTCTGCTAACTATGTTGGTAACGGCCCTTGGGTTATGACTGAGTGGGTACATGATTCTTACATCAAAATGGAACCAAACGAGTACCACTATGATGTTGCAAACCTAGGACCAGAGACACTTACATTCCAACTAATGGCTGATGCGAATGCTATCCTTGCTGGTTACCGTTCAGACGATCTACAGTTCGTTATCGACGTTCCTGTTGATGAGACTGCAAGCCTACTAGCATCTGGCGAGCTAAACATCGTTGACTATGTTGGTACTTACTATGTAACATACCAAACACAAGCAGAGCCATTTGACGATCCTCTAGTACGTCAAGCTTTCACACTTGTTATCGATTCTAAATATATCGTAGAGCAAGTTACACAAACAGGCCAAGCACCTGCTGCTGGTTTCGTACCTGCTGGTATCTATGATGCTGACCCAACAGGCGATGACTTCCGTACAGTTGGTGGCGATTACTGGGATATCCCTGTAGACGATGCAACTTATGAGGCTAACTGTGAGAAAGCTCGTGAGCTACTAGCGCAAGCTGGCTACCCTGACGGCGTAGGTTTCCCAGTTGTAACATACCTATACAACACAAACGACGGCCATAAAGCTGTTGGTGAGGCTCTACAGTCTATGTGGCAAGAGCAACTAGGTGTTACTGTTCAACTACAAAACCAAGAGTGGAACGCATTCCTAGAATCTCGTAAAAATGGTGATTTCCAAATCGCACGTAATGGTTGGATTGCTGACTACAATGACCCAATGTCATTCCTAGATATGTGGGTAACAGGTGGCGGTAACAACGACGCACAATATGCAAACCCAGACTATGATGCAGCTATCGCAGCTGTTAAAGAGACTGCTGACCAAGCTGAGCGTATGCAACTAATGCATGAGGCTGAGGATATCCTAATGGCAGAAGATTGGGTACTAGCTCCAATCTACTTCTACACAAATGCTTACATGCTAAAAGATAATATCGATGGCGTATACTATACACCACTTGGTTACTATATCTTTGGTTATGCTACACAGAGCTAATTAATAGTTATACTAATAGGGCTACAACGCAAGTTGTGGCTCTATTTTTATGCAGTTTTGCCAGTGGAATAGGGGATAAGTAGTGCTTACTACAATTAACGAAAATTTTTTTACAAAAACTATTAACTTTTGGGAAAAGCTGTCGAGATAGTATATGTACGGCTAAAAAGGCTGTATTCAAACAGTTCTGCTAATGCGAAAAGGCCTGCGGATTGGCAGAATAAACGGAGCAAGACGGAACTTGCTTTATAAAAATAGGGTGCAACGACACCTAACAAAATTATTGGAGGAAATTAAAAATGCGTATTCAAAACAACATTATGGCGATGAACTCTTACCGCAACTACTCAAACAACACTTCTGCACTTTCCAAAAACCTAGAGAAACTATCTTCTGGTTACAAAATCAACCGTGCTGGCGATGACGCTGCTGGTCTTGCTATTTCTGAGAAAATGCGTGCACAAATCACTGGTCTTGACACTGCACAGAAAAACGCAAAAGACGGTATCAGCCTAATCCAAACAGCTGAGGGTGCTCTTGCTGAAGTTCATGATATGCTAAACCGTATGTACGAGCTAGCTAACCAATCTGCTAA
>CAYJFF010000091.1:0-11641 GCA_964369345.1 uncultured Oscillospiraceae bacterium | reverse complement strand
CTGGCTTAGCATAGTCTTTACCATTGTGGCTGTTCTCAAAACTCTGCGCTATTTCTATTATCATAGCTTTGTATTTTGATACTACGTCACTGTGTTGTGGTGCTATGTCAAACTCTTCTAGTCTATCTGCATAGGTATTAAACAGCATATCTTGCTCATACTCATCGTTTAAATTGCATAGGAACTTATAGTCATCGGTTACAATGCCAAAGGTAGGTGAGCCAGCCATTGCAGCTTTACTTACTCCAGTATACCTAAATGGAATTGGTTTTTCTCGCTTTGTTTTTTCTCCGCTGAAATGCTTTAACAGGCTTTGACCATCTATGGGACGGTCGTCTGGCATGGAGATATTGCTATCTGCAAAAAAAGTAGGCAAGAAATCCAGCGTAGAGGAAAGAAAGTCAAAAGTTGAGCCTGGCTTAATATATTTGCTCCATTTAATAACAGCAGGCACATTGACACCACCATTAAACAAACTGCGTTTTCTGCCACGTAGCCCAGAGGTAGTTCCAGCACCCTTGCCACCATTTGCTATACTCTCATGCTCGGGGCCATTATCACTACAAAACCAAATGCAAGTATCGTCATAAATACCCAGCTCCTTTAGTTTTTGGTTTAAGCGACCCACTTGCTCGTCCATAGCAGTGACACACCCAAAATAATGCTGCATTTGCTCACTATATTCGCTATACATTGCTCTGTGCTCAGGGCTTGCCACTACTGGCTCGTGTGGTGCATGGAACCAAATAATTGTAAAAAACGCCTTGCCATCTTTGGCGTTCTTTTCTATAAATGGCAATGCTCTATCCATAATCACCTTGGAGTCATCACCAGAAAGGTTCTCTGTTTCGTAATGCTCCTCTCCAATCCAGTACCTAGAGTCAAAAGGCTGGTTCTCCATTGGGTTATAAAGTGGCACTGCAACCTCTGTAGAGAAACACTCATCTATATGATGCTCCCACGGTGGGCTATACAGCTCTGGGTTTTTGGCGCCACCACGTCTGCCATCAGCTATAGTTCTAGAAAGTGTACCCAAGTGCCACTTGCCAAAATGCCCTGTAGCATACCCTTTTTCTTTGAGCATTTGCTGTATAGTTATTTCTTCTCTGGGGAGTGCACCTTCATTTGCATCGCTAACAGTGTAGCGGTAGTGGTGCCTACCTGTTAGGCATGTGCCACGTGTGGGCGAGCATACTGGTGCCCCAGAATGAAAGTTTTTAAACACTGCACCGTCGCTTGCCATTTGGTCTAGGTGTGGTGTTTTTATAATCTTATTGCCATTAAACCCCACATCACCATAACCTAGGTCATCACACATCAAAAGGATATAGTTTTGTTCTCTGCTCATAAAATATACCTCTCTATTTTGTAATTTTCTAAACAATAACTCGTGGTACTACTGGTAGCGTTCTTGATTTGCATAACAAGAAAATCTACCTTGCTATACATGTGTGCTAGAGGTGTATAACATAAAGCCCCTCTTATGGTAGCATATAAATGACTAACATAAGAGAGGGCATTGTCGCAATATGTGGTTAGTATATTGCCGATAAAAAAACAAGTTTTAATTACTGAATAATATATTCTGGGCTAAACTATATGATAAATTTATGGAGTTTTTCAGGTAAATCTGATTTGTCACAAGAAACTGTAAATACCATTTCTTCTACGCTTTCGCAAGCTTTAACAGTATGTAGTTTTTCTATCATAGTAGCAAAATCGTCGTAGTTTCTGCCACCTATTTTTAGTGTTGCATCAACAAAAATATGTGTGATATCATAGTTACCAGCCATAAGACCAGTGATAAAGCCATACAGATTTTCAAAGCCATTAAGTGCGTAATCATCAAAATCTACTAGACGTGCTTTGTGGTTTATATCGTAAGTCAGTTTTAATCCTTTCTCTATGCATATAACGTTGCCGGACGATGCGTCAACTGCACCATTTACCATGTTAATTAGCGCCTTTGTTTTGCCAGAACCTTTGTTACCTACAATTAGTTTAATCATACCCGTATCCTCCTGTTTTTTTATTTAGTGGCAGATATCAATTCCGAAAAAACTGATATTACTGTCCTAATTTCTCTAGTAGCTCTGCTTTTAGCTCCTCGTAGCCAGGTTTACCTAGTAGTGCAAACATGTTTTTCTTATAAGCCTCAACACCAGGCTGGTTAAATGGATTTACACCCATTAGATAACAGCTGATAGCACAAGCTTTCTCGAAGAAATACACCATGTAGCCATACTCTCTTGGTGAAGAATCTGCAATATTAAGAACGATGTTTGGAACACCACCCTCTGTATGAGCAAGGATAGTACCCTCCATAGCACGGCGGTTAACAATGGACATATCTTGTCCAGATAGGAAGTTAAGCCCGTCTAGGTTCTCTGGGTCCTCCTCTATAAAGAAGTCGCTAACAACACTGTCGATATCTACCACAGTTTCAAACATCATGCGTCTACCATCTTGGATATACTGACCCATGGAGTGTAGGTCTGTGGAGAAAATAACGCTAGCAGGGAAAATACCTTTTTTGTCCTTGCCTTCGCTCTCTCCATATAGTTGTTTTAGCCACTCATTCATCATAGCAAAAGATGGCTCGTAGCTTGCATATATTTCTGTTGCATAGCCTTTGCGGTATAGTAGGTTGCGTAGTGCAGCATATCTGTAGCAGTCATTCTGTGACAAATCTGGGTTTGCAAGCTCTTTTTCTGCCTGTGCAGCACCTTGCATAACTTCGTCAATATCAATACCTGCAACAGCGATAGGCAAAAGACCAACTGCTGTTAGCACAGAATATCTACCACCAACGTTATCCTCGATAACAAAGCTCTCATAACCCTCACGGTCAGCTAGAGTTTTTAGCGTACCACGAGCTTTATCAGTTGTGCAGTAAATACGCTCTGCAGCGCCTTTTTCGCCATATTTTTCTTGCAATAGTTTGCGGAAAACACGGAAAGCAAGAGCAGGCTCTGTAGTTGTGCCAGATTTAGAGATTACGTTTACAGAAAAATCTCTGTCACCAATTAGCGCAATAACCTCGTTAAGGTAAGTGCTGCTGATGTTACAACCAACAAAGTACACATCTGGTGTGTCTTTTTTCTGGTTGTTGTAAAAAGGAGATTTCATAAAATCAATCGCCGAACGTGCACCAAGGTATGAGCCACCGATACCAATAACGATAAGTACTTTGCTATCTGCTTTTATTTTCTCTGCAGATGTTTTTATGCGAGCAAACTCGTCCTTGTCATAGTTTGTTGGTAGGTGTAGCCAGCCAAGAAAATCATTTCCCAGACCTTTTTCGTTTTCTAGTACGTCTGCTGCTGCTTCTACAGCGGGGGCGATAGCAAGCATTTCCTCATCAGTGATAAAATCGGAAAGGTATTTTTCATTCAATTTAACAGCCATAAATTCTCCTTTGTTTTAAAAAGATTTCTATAGAATTATCTTAGTACTATTTTACTACAAGTTGAAGTGATTTTCAAGTGTATATATTGCTAAATTACAAAAATAATATAAAATTTTATATAATTTTATTCTATACTTTACACAAAAATACATTCTAGGAGACAACAATACTGGAGATTTTAGTTAATTTTATGATAAAAATGACATCTGCTAGTAATAACATATAGTTATGATTATTACGCATTTTTGTTAGTTGATATGTACGCACCAATATCCACGCAAAATGGACACTTGCAAAAAGTATGCATAAAATTTTTGCCAATAAATGCTATAGAGGGTATAAAACGACTATTTTTCCACTTATACTTGATTTTTGATAGTAATTTGTGTTACATTGTATAGAGATATATGTATAAGGCTACATTATTATATGTTGCACTTTTAAAATACATTGTAAATACATCTACACAAAGAAAGGGAAAGAGATGAAAATTCAGTTAAAAGACGGCTCTGTGAAAGAATTTGCACAAGCCATGACAGCCGCAGACATCTGCAAAGAAATAAGTATGGGGCTATACCGCGCAGCAACGGCTTGCGAAATAGATGGTGTAGTGAGTGATTTACGTACTACGATAGATAAAGACTGCACTTTTGCAGTGCTAACATTCGATGATAAAGACGGACAACGTGCGTTCCGCCACACAGCTAGCCACGTAATGGCACAGGCTGTTATGCGCCTATACCCAAACACAAAATTTGCTATCGGCCCTGCTATTGATAATGGCTTTTACTATGACTTTGATGTGGAAACAGCTTTCACAACTGAGGATTTGAGCAAGATAGAAGCAGAAATGCAAAAAATAATCAAAGAAAACCCAGAGATAACAGCATTTACACTGCCTGTAGACGAGGCAAAAGAGCTGATGAAAGACCAACCATATAAAATAGAACTAATAGAGGAGCACGCTGACAAAGGCGAGGCTATAAGTTTCTATACACAGGGCGAGTTTACTGACCTATGTGCTGGCCCACACCTTATGTCACTGGGCGTGATAAAAGCGATTAAGCTAACATCATGTACAGGTGCATACTGGCGTGGTAGCGAGAAAAACAAAATGCTAAGCAGAATATACGGCACTGCATTCCCTAAAAAGAGCATGCTAGAGGAATATCTGGAAGCTGTTGAGGAAGCGAAAAAACGCGACCATAATAGAATAGGTAGAGAGCTAGGTTTCTTTACTACTAGTGAGTATGTGGGACAGGGTCTGCCTATACTACTACCAAAAGGTGCAAGAGTTGTACAGCTACTACAGCGCTGGGTAGAGGACGAAGAACAACGTCGTGGCTGGCAGCTAACAAAGACACCACTGATGGCAAAGAGCGATATGTATAAAATATCTGGACACTGGGACCACTACCGTGATGGCATGTTTGTTATGGGTGACGAAGAAAAAGGTGATGAGGTGTTCGCACTGCGTCCTATGACTTGTCCATTCCAGTACCAAGCATACCTAAGTCGCAGTCGTTCTTACCGTGACCTACCTATAAGATACAACGAGACATCTACACTTTTCCGTAACGAGTCCAGCGGAGAGATGCATGGTCTTATCCGTGTGCGCCAGTTCACAATATCTGAGGGACACCTGATGTGTCGCCCAGACCAAATGGAAGATGAGTTTAGACGCTGTCTAGAGCTATCTATGCATATGCTAAAAACTCTTGGCCTTTATGAAGATGTATCCTACCGTTTCTCGCAATGGGACCCAGAGAACAAAGAAAAGTACGAGGGTACAACAGAGCAGTGGGAAGATGCACAGAACAGCATGGAGAAGATACTTGACCACCTAGAAGTACCATATGCAGTAGGTGTTGGCGAGGCAGCTTTCTATGGCCCTAAACTAGATATCCAAATAAAAAATGTACATGGCAAAGAGGACACACTTATCACAATACAGATAGACCAAATACTTGCAGAGAAATTTGGCATGGAGTACGTGGACAGTGATGGCAAAAAGAAAAATCCTTATATCATACACCGTACATCTGTTGGTTGCTATGAGAGAACACTTGCGCTACTAATAGAGAAATATGCTGGTGCGTTCCCACTATGGCTTGCACCTACACAGGTAAAACTACTACCTATAGCAGATAGACATCTGGACTATCTATATGACATAAAGAACAAGCTAGAGGATAACGGTATCCGCTGTGAGATTGACGACAGAAGCGAGAAGATAGGCTATAAAATCCGTGAAGCGCAGCTGGAGAAAGTGCCATATATGCTAGTTGCAGGCGACAAGGATATAGAGGGTGGCACTGTTGCTGTACGCTCTCGCAAAGATGGCGACCTTGGTGCATCTACAGCAGACGCATTCATAGAAAAACTGCTAGAAGAAATAAAAACTAAGGCACTATAATATTAAGGGAAATTTTTGATGTTACAGAATATATTCGATACACACGCACACTATGATGACGAATGTTTTGATGTTGACAGAGCCGAGCTATTACACACACTGCACAATGACGGTGTGTGTAATATAGTGAATATCGGTGCTGGGCTAAAACGTTCGGAGCTATGTGTAAAACTTGCAAATGAATTTGACTTTGTTTATGCGACAGTGGGTATACATCCGCTAGATGTAAACGAAACCCCAGAAAACTATATAGCAGAGCTACGCAGTCTAGCACAGGATAAAAAAGTAGTCGCAATAGGCGAGATAGGGCTTGATTATTTTTACCAGTCGGAGAACAAAGAGCTACAAAAGCGTATGTTCCGTGAGCAGATAGAGCTTGCGAGAGAGCTGGATTTACCAGTAGTTTTGCACGATAGAGATGCACACGCGGACACTATGGACATACTGCGAGAAACAAAACCTAGAGGAATAATGCACTGCTACTCAGGCTCTCTGCCTATGGCGCAGGAACTTATAGAAATGGGTTTTTATATCAGCTTTACAGGTGTTATCACATTCAAAAACGCCAAAAAAGCTGTAGAAGTAGTAAAAGAGATACCGCTAGAACGACTACTCGTAGAAACTGACTGCCCATATATGGCACCAGAGCCGTTTAGGGGTAAGCGGTGCGATAGTGGCATGATACACTACTCACTGCACAAAATAGCAGAGATACGCGGTATGGATGCACAGGAGCTTGCAAATATCACAGCAGAGAACGCACGCAGGGTATATGGAATAAACAGATAATGTTTTTTGGTATTGGGGGTGTTATCCGATGATGAAACCTAATAGCTATATGGATTATGTCGGCATTATGCTGATGTTTCTAGGAGTGTCACTCGCTCTGTTTGCTGTTCTTAACATCTATTCGATGATAGCACGCTACCCAGATGCACCAATTAATTTTTGGCACACTTTCCCCTATGTCACTATAGTTGTGTTTTTTGCTGGCGTGGTGCTACGTATTATAGCAAGCATCAGGGAGCGTATGCGGGAAAGACTGTTGCTAGAGGGCGTGACTGTACAGGGCAAGATAACAGAAATCAAGATGATAAACCATATACATTGGCGTGGTGTGCGACCATATAGGGTACAGTTTTCTTACGACTATCTGGGTGAGAGCTATGAAAAATACAGTGCCCTACTATGGCATAGACCACAGTATATAGTCAGCGATAGAATGCCCGTGCACATAAGCCCCCAAAAGCCATGGTGGTGCTTACCAGCACTGTGATTTTTAAGCAAGTTACAACAAAATGTAAAAAAATTATGACACCTCTTGCAATTGCAGGAGGTTTTTGTTATAATGAACTAGCACTCACATACATAGAGTGCTAAAACAAACTATTAGGGGTGTAATAATGGCAATGAAACAATTTAAAGCAGAATCAAAAAGACTGCTAGAACTAATGATTAATTCTATTTACACGCACAGAGAAATATTTTTGCGTGAGCTTATCTCCAACGCAAGTGATGCTATAGATAAGCTATACTTCAAGTCGCTAACTGACAGCAATGTGGGTCTTGGTATGAGCGACTTTGCTATAAACATAGTAGCAGACGAAAAAGCTCGTACTATCACTATCAGTGATAACGGTATTGGTATGACAAAAGAGGAGCTAGAGAACAACCTAGGCACTATAGCACGTAGTGGCTCACTTTCTTTCAAAAAAGACAATGCCGAGAACGAAAACGCTGATGATATAAACATCATTGGTCAGTTTGGTGTTGGTTTCTACTCTGCATTTATGGTTGCAAAAGAAATGGTAGTAACAAGTAGGGCGTATGGCACAGACACTGCACACAGCTGGAAATCCAAAGGTGTGGAGGGATATAGCATCTCCGAGGCAGAAAAAGCAAACGTGGGTACAGAGATTGTTCTTTATATCAAGGACAACACAGACGAGGATAACTATGATGAGTTCCTACAAAGCCACCGCATTTCTGCGCTAGTGCGCAAATATTCTGACTATGTGCGTTACCCTATAAAAATGGACATGGAGCGTAGCAGAAAAATAGAGGATAGCGAGGAGTATGAAACATATACAGAAACAGAAACTCTAAACACCATGGTACCTCTATGGCGCAAGGGCAAAAACGAGATTACAGACGAAGAATACAATGATTTCTATAAGTCCAAATTCTTTGACTACACAGACCCACTATCAGTAATACACACAAAGACAGAGGGCACAGCAACATACAATGCACTGCTATATCTGCCATCTCAACCACCATATGACTACTACACAAAAGACTACCAAAGAGGTCTACAGCTATACTCCAACGGTGTTCTAATCATGGATAAATGCGCAGACCTGTTACCAGATTATTTCGGCTTTGTACGTGGATTAGTAGACTCTGCCGACCTATCTCTTAATATCTCACGTGAGATGCTACAGCACGATAGACAGCTACAAATAATAGCAAAGAGCCTTGATAAAAAGATAAAATCCGAGCTTGTTAAGCTTGCGAGTAACGACCGTGAAAAGTATGAGCAGTTCTGGGAGAACTTCGGCAGACAGATTAAGTTTGGCGTATATGAGGGCTTTGGTGCAAACAAAGAGCATCTACAAGACCTGCTAATGTTCCACTCCTCCACACAGGAAAAGCTAACAACAATAGCCGAGTATGTAGAGAGAATGCAAGAGGGACAGGAGAATATATACTATGCAAGTGGTGAGAGCGTGGCAAGGATAGACAACCTACCACAAGTAGAGCTTGCAAAAGAACAGGGGCTAGAGATACTATACCTAACACAGGATGTGGACGAGTTCTGCCTGAAAATGATGCGTGAATATAATGGCAAGGCGCTAACACCGGTGTCCGAAGCTAAGATAGATGCAGAAGATGACGCAAACAAAATAACAGAGGAGCTAATAACAGAGAACACACCACTGCTACTTGCAATGCAAACAGCGCTAGAGGGCAAGGTAAAATCTGTTAAGCTGACAAGCAGACTAAGGAGCCACCCAGCTTGTATAACAAACGAGGGTGAGATTTCCATAGAGATGGAAAAAGTGCTGAATACTATGCCTAATGCAGAGGGTATGAAAGCAGAAAAAGTGCTAGAGCTGAACCCAACTCACAAAGTATTTGAAAAGCTAAAAGAGTACAACACAGCTAGCCCAGCCAAGCTAACAGCGCTTGCTAATGTACTATACAACCAAACATTGCTAGTAGAGGGTGTTGCTATTGCCGACCCAGCTAAGTACATTGCAGATGTATACAGCCTGCTAGATTAATATGAATTATAAAGGAGAAACCACAGTAAAATGTGGTTTCTCTTTTGCTGTCAGGCATATTTTTGTTAATTTGTAACTGTTTTTGGTAAAAAAGCGCTATAAAAGACATTGACAATTATTAACAGATATCATATAATACTTTGGTATGCCATAGTGGATAAAATAATAATGAGAGCTCCACTATAATTTCAAAAAACAAGGAGATAACATTTAATGAAAAAAATGCTTGCACTACTTGTAGTTGCAGTTCTGATGCTTAATAATGCACAGATTGTAAACATACAAGCACTGGCAAACAGTAGTAATACAACAAGGTATACTACACCATCAGATAGCACAAACACAACACCCTCTGACGCTACAACAGATAGCGACTACGCAAAACAACCAGAGTACACAACGCTAACGCCGTCTAATAGCACCTATGAGCTAAAAGAAGCAGATGGATATATTAACGTAGCAGGGCTAAATACCATAGTGACAGAGAGTGTGCAACACTTGTCTTTCTCAGATTCTATGAAGACACTGGACCCACTGCTAACAGACACAGCACCAGGTGCAGGTAGAACTGCTATTTATTTTGACCCAGAGAACCCACAGGATAGGGCGGATAATATATTAAAAGTGGACTTGGACTTTGCTGGTAAGCCACTGCCACAGCCACTGAATCTAATGTTCATAATGGACCAGTCTGGCTCTATGAATATGGGTGCTACCCAAAGTGGAGGTATAGCAAACACGTCACCGTGTATGCACGATAATCACTACTACAGGGTCACTGCAACAATTAATGGCGATAAATATTATTACTACCACAGCCCACAGGAATCAAAGATGACAGTAGCGTGGACTGATGCGGCATTGGTAGCAACAATGGCAGCAGAAGCGAAAGCAGAAGCAACTAAACAAGGCATAGAAGTAACTAGTATAAGTATTACAAAGTATACATCAGCATTAGTAAATAGCCCTAATTACAATCACTACCACATCAATGATGAAACAGCAAAAGAGACTGTGCAGCGCATATATCCAGCAGACGCAGCGGGAGCAGTACTAGAAGCAGAGAACTTTACAAAGCTTGATGTAAGAAGCTCGCCGACAACAGATAGCAATTCTTACTATAGCCCTAGTGATTTTGATGAAACAGGCTTTGCGAACTCAGACGAATACATAGAATACTTGCATAGTAATAATCAATGCTATGATAGAATGTTGATATCAAAAATCTTGTTTGAAGATTTGTCAAATGCTGCACTTGAAGGTGTTAACAATAAAAACACCATAGGTTATGCACGATTTGCAGGTGAAATTTATGGTAGTAGAGGCTTGCAACCACTAGCATTCAATAACGCAGAATTTACTGATACAATAGGACGATTACTTACTAACTATAGTTTGGGACTATCAGAAGCGCAGTCACTATTAAAAGCAGACACAACACCAGCAGGGCAGAATTTAGTTATATTCACTACCGACGGTGTCCCAACAGCAGGTGATACAACCGTCCAAACAGTAACGACAGCAGTGCAGAATTTTGTTAATGAAACAAATGCTATTATGCATTTCGCTGGTATTGACCTAAAACCAGATACAGCAAAAGAATGGGGACCTGTGCTCTCTACAAAAGATTCACAAGGTAACTCTCTAAGCAAGAATGGTAATTCACTTACTGAGCTGATTGATATTTATAATTACCTAGAAAAAATTATCACCTCGGCAACAGAGTTTTCTGCGCAAGTAGGTGACCTGTTTACACTTGCGTTTGATGGTGCGCACCCAATAGAAATAACATGGCGTACAGCAGATAACCCAAATGTTGACAATACACAACTGATATATACACAAGACCAGGCAACAGAATTTGGCATATCATATGATGCTACAACTGGCACACTGACATGGGACCTACAAGAAAAAGGAATAACACATGGTAGGGTGAGTTTCTATAAAGAGATTGACCAAAGCAAAGTGGACTGGGACTTGATAAACAGTGGTGGCACACAAGAGGGCGAAACACTGCACGAGCCTGCGGTAGAGTTTGTAGATTATACAGGTGCTGTGGTAGAATACCCTATGGACACAACTGCAAAAGCTACACTTGTGGGCAATAGCAAACTGACAATAACAAACAGTACATCAACACCATACAATGTAGAAACAGGTGGTGTGATTGACTATGAGATAGTTGTAAAAAACACTGGTAACATAGATGCATATAACTTGGTTGTAATGCAGGATATACCAGAGAACACTGTGTTCCACTCTACCGACGGTAGTTACAATGCAGCAAGAGATGATATAACATTTACCATACCATTCTTGGCGGCGGGAGACTCTATGAATATGCTATATTCTGTAAAAACCACAACGGATAATACATATATTAATAGCTCTGCACAACTAGGTGTTTCGACCGAAAGCACTACACTAGATGCAGCTGGCTGGCCTATATTGTCTGCGGAGTTACTGCAACACAAAACACCGGAGGCAGCTCCAGACCCAGACCCAACTCCAGACCCAGACCCAACT
>CAYJFF010000090.1:0-11731 GCA_964369345.1 uncultured Oscillospiraceae bacterium | reverse complement strand
GCAAAAGCAAATGACTTTACAAACCTACCTAGCTATGTGATGCAAGCGCTAAGAGACAACAGCAGTGTATCTCTACTAATAGAGTGGGACGGTGCTGACATCGCGATAAATGCTGGCAAAGCACTTGTTCCAGATGCAACACGTGTGTTCTATACATTTGAGTATCTAGCAAGCATATATGGTAGCACAATAACAGGCAACAACCCAGAAACAGGCGGTGTAGTGGCAGTGCCCCCTACAGTGCAGGAGCCAGTAGAGGAAGTAGTTCCAACACCTCCTACAGTGCAGGAACCAACTGTGGAAAGCCAGCCAGCTACAGAGGAAAACACAGAGAAGCCACAAGTCGAGGAGCCAGCAGGGCCAGATACATCTATAACACCACCCACAGGTGCAATATTGCCAGATGTAGAAGAAACCCAGAGCAATATACCACTTGCTCTAATACCAGCAAGTGTGGCAGTGGTGCTAGTGGGTATTGGCGCGTACTACATACTACGCAAAAAGAAAAGCGAAGAATAATATAGTCACAAACAAATAGCAATAAGCCCCTCACTATCTTATGGTAGCGAGGGGCTTGTTATGTATATGCAAAAAAAGTGGAAATAGATTATTAAAGCTATAAGATACCTAAAATATCTGTAGTTTTATAGTTTGCTAATGTTATACAAGAGCCTATAGTGCTCATCACTATATCGACCGAACAACTACCTTGCTCTCACCAAGTTCGCTTGTCACCGTCAGTGTAACATCACCAGTTTTGCCCTCTATTGAGCGAATAATCGCCATTGCCTTGCCACTATAGGTATCGCAGTAGCTCTCGCTGAATGTCCTGTCCTCGGCTGGGTTACCATTGTCGGAAGCTAGGTATTCACCTGCGCCACTCACAGCAAAGTTTAGCCTCGTCTTACCCAGTGGGCATACAGTCCCGTGCTCATCTATCACAGTACAACAAATATACACTACCTCGTCACCGTCGGCTCTTATCTCGGTTTTTTCAGGCTCTAGGATGACTTTGCACGGTGTTTCGGCAGTCTTAACCACTGCTGTCACACTCGGATTTTCTACTGCAACTGCCATTAACTCACCTTTCTCAAATGGAACTTTACCAAAAATTAGGCGGTGGCTGTTGATTTCGTCGCTTGGGTCTTTTTTCGCTTTGCCGAGCGACTTGCCATTCAGAAACAGCTCAAGCTCATCATAGTTTGAGTATGCGTGTACGTCTATCAGCTCTCCGTCTTGCCAGTTCCAGTGTGGCATGATGTGGATAATATCATTATCAGTCCAGCGACTGATGTAGGAGTAGCAACGACTTTTTTTCATGCCTGCTAGGTCGTATATGCCAAAGTAGGAGCTGCGCGCCGGCCAGTTGTTACGGTAGGGGGTCGGCTCGCCTAGGTAGTCAAACCCACTCCACACAAACTCACCAAAGATATGCTCGTGTTTTTCCTGTGCCAAAAACTCACGTTCAGCAGCATATGCCCAGTTTGGTGAGGCTAGGTCATAGGAGCTTTCTTGCAGGTTGTCCTTTGCCTCGACAGGGTGCTCTATTTCTGCTGGCTGCGAAAAATACCCACGGGAGCTAACTGTAGAGCCTGTTTCACTACCGTACATCTTAATATGTGGGTACTGCTCGTGCAGTGATTGATACAGGTGTGGCTTATAGTTGATACCAGCCAAATCCACCTCGTCAGCCAGTCCATTTGCAAATGCGTCTATTGTCATGCTAAAGCCTGCTGTTGTGGGGCGTGTGGGGTCATGCTTTTTGCAGATATTGTGTAGTATACGTGTGATTTTATAACCGTCATCACTGCGCTGTTCCAGTATCTCGTTGCCCACAGACCACATAATTACACAGGGGTGGTTACGGTCACGGATTATCATATCCGCAAGGTCTTCTTCAAAACACATATCAAAATATTTACCGTAGCCGTTGTCCACCTTTTTCATCTGCCACTCGTCATAGCTCTCGTCCATTACCACGATGCCATACTCGTCGCAGAGGTCAAGCACCTGTGGGTCGGGTGGGTTGTGGGAACAACGGTAGCCATTTACACCTATTTCTATAAGCTTTTGTATCTGGCGCTCTGCTGCACTGCGGTTAAATGCAGCCCCGAGAGCACCCAAATCGTGGTGCATACACACGCCTCTTATTTTGACATTCTCGCCATTTAGGAAAAAGCCTTTATCCACATCAAATTCTATGGTACGTATACCGAATTTTGTGGTGTAGCTGTCGTACACTTTGCCATCTTTTGATACTGTTACTTCCAAGCGGTATAGATATGCATTTAATAGTTGCCAGCGTGTAAACTGCTCTAACTTAAAGACAGTATACACGTTTTCTATGTATGCGATTTTGCTCTCGGTTGCTACTATGTTGTTATCTCCATCATAGATGTTTAGTGTAATGTCAAAGCTCTCATCAAAGCCTTTTACCTGTGTTTCAACGTCTATAAAAGCTGCACCATTTTTAATTTCACTACGCACGAAAACAGGGCAGTATGGAAGGTATATATCATCTTTTTCGATAAGCCTAACATTGCGATATATGCCAGCACCTGTATACCACCGAGAGGCACAGGGCTGAGGTTGTACGGATACAGCTAGGGTGTTGCTACCACCTCTATTCACACAGTCGGTAATATCGACTGAGAACGAGGAATAGCCATAAATTCTGCCACCACACACTTTGCCATTTACATAGATAGTGCTGTGCGACATCACACCGTCAAACTCCAAGAACACATACTTTGCATCTGCTGATACGTCAAACTCTCTGCGATACCAAGCGTGGTCGCAGATAGGTAGCCCGCCTGTGCGAGCAACATGTATAATAGGCTCTTTTATATCATCGGCAACGACTTCTTTTATTTGTTTATCATTTTCTGGGTGGAATGGCCCCTCAATAGCATAATCATGTGGTACACGCACCGTTCTCCAATCACTATCATCAAAGTCAGTTTTATAAGCCTCGCATATATCCTTTTTTATGAACTTCCAACCATATTTTAGTAAAGTTTGCATGGATTTATTCCTCCTAGCTATATATATAGAATTATTCACTTACACTCACTATTTCGATATTACCATTTTTAATAGGAGTACGCATATTCACCTGTGGGTACTTAAAAGCTACATTAAGTTTGATTTTGCCAGCTGTTTTTGTAGACTGAACAAGCACACCTGTTATGCCAAGCTCGGTACGCACTGTGGTGTCACCTATAATTCTGCCTTCTCCACTTATGCTTACTACAAGCTCGTGATTATCGCAGGTTAGTGGCACTACATAACCATTGTCGTCCACAGCTTTTATACGCACAAACATTAGGTCGCTACCATCAGCTACCATTTCAATCCCCATTTTGTCAGGCTCAAACACAAGTGCGGTAGTAACACCAGGACTATGGCGTTTGTCAGTTGCTACGACTTTGTCACAGATTATACCCTCTACGCGTATCTCAGTACGCCCTCTGTCATAATAAAATTCGTTTTTAAATGTAAATGGAGGGTGCTTAACTGCTACATCATCTGGGGTACGTTCCTCTATAAACACGTTATTGTGATAAAGCCTAACTTTTTCGCAGTTGCTATAGACAGTTATATCATCTGGTGCAAGCTCGGACCAGCTATTGGCTATAAAGACCATTGCACCACAGTTTATATTTGATATGGACACGTGTGCGTCTTGCTGACTTTTGAAGAAATAAAAGCTGTATTTGGGTATCCTTACTATATCCAAAAATCCACCATAGCAGGGGTTCATGTGATAAGCTCTATTGTGCTCAATAGCAGGCCACATACCATATCCACTCAATTTTTCGTTATTATGGCAAGCGATATAATTATGTAGCCAAAGGCTCTGCTTTGTCCATATCATTCTACGCACTTGCTTAACCATGTTTTCCTCACCCCAGGCACGTGGTGTGCGCCAAACTGTGTTTTGGTCTGTAAAGTTATCGGGAGCGTCGCCATATTCTCTCTGCCACCTTGGTTTGTCTCTGCCATTTTCTACAACCTGATTGTAATGCTCGGGTTTGTTTGCTAGTAGTGCAGGGCCATAGCAACGCTTATCATCCCATTTGTATGTTACATCGCTAAGTCCAGTATCGGAGGCAGTGTAGCAGGGCATTTCTGGCATTTCTTCGTGTGCTATATCTTTTAGCTCTAGCTCAAATTCAGCTGTCATTTGGTGGGATTCATTCAATATACATTCCCATAATACTATACAGGGGTGGTTGCGTAACCTGCGTATAATCTCACGGATATTTTGGCATGCTCGTTCCTTGAATATACCCTCTTGATAGAACTGCCAACCAGGATTGCTCACAACTACTGTTATTCCAAGTCGGTTGCATTCTTCCAAGAATATCCACGGGAATGGATAGTGTGAACGCAGACTCAGCATACCTGCTTCACGTAGTTTGCGTGCATCACGTCGCAGTAGATTGTCACTCATAGCATTGCCTATATTGCCAAATGTCATATGGTAATTACCACCAGAAAGTGGTAGTTTTTCACCATTTATTACAAAACCGTTCTCTAGTGTCATCGAGAAGTCTCGAATACCAATTGTTGTATCAATATTATCAATAACTTCGCTACCAATCATTATAGTTGTGCGTAATATATAGATATTTGGGTTGTTGGGGCTCCATAGTTTTGGCTGGGAGACAGCAAGCTTAGCAGTATAATGCTCGGCACTGCTGGCAGACAGTGTCAGTTCTTCGCTACATTCAGTTACAACATTGTCGCTATCCAGTATAGACTGGGTGAGCGTTACGGAGCAACTTTCTGCGGTAATATTTCTTAAATGTGTCTGTACTAATACAGTGGCACTCTCGCTGCTCACATCATAATACCGTACAAATATACCACCGCCTGCAACGATATTTTCTTCCACCGAATTTGTAACATGTACCTTTGGCATACGGTGAAGATATACGCTTTTGTATATTCCACCCTCATATGTAAAATCGAGCATACCTTGTGGACGGCCAGGTGGGACTTCGGGATTGTCGGAGTTATCAAGGCGCACAGCTATTACATTCTGCTCATCATACTTGATATACTCAGTGATATCATAGTATGCAGGGGTAAAACCACAGTAGTGTGTTGGGAGTTTCACCTCATTTATCCACACTTCTAGCACCTGCATTGCTCCCTCAAATTCTAGCAGTAGTTTCTCTGGCGCTTCTGGCTTTTCCACTGTAAAATATTTGCGATACCTACATATACCTTGGTAGTTTCTACCGCCACTGGTGTTTGCCATTGGTAGCTCATCCACCGAGTGTGGTAGGCAGATATTTTCCCATACTAGGTCATTGAAATCGACTAGGTTTGCGCTACTGTTATCGCCCTTGAAGAACTTCCAGTCTTTGTTTAACTTTAGGACTTGTCTCATATGTCTATCCCCGTTTCCTGCATTTATTTGCCGTTATATTTCAAACGTCATGGTATAAATTATTGCACAATTGCTATCATTGCAACTTAACCTGTTGAAACGCACTTGATTTGTGTAAGTATACAGCACTTTTATATTACCATCGCTAGTGCGATAGTATTCTTTAACAGCACCGAACATGATGCCATATATAAATAAAGACGGGATGAATAGATATACATAGAGCATAGGCAGTGTGAAAACGATAATAACACTGTATTTTGTGATTTCTGTGAGTTGTATTTCCACATTATTTCATCAAATTTTGCTCCATTTGCCACTATGACTTTTTATAGTCGCAAGGACATTGTATCAAATTTCTTTTCTAAAAGCAACCAAGAAAATGTAGTTTTTACGAAATTTTGGATAAAATATAAAAAAACATCAAGCGTTTTTTGGTAATAAATTCTAGCAATGCTGTGTTTATGATATAACTAAGTTCAGTATATTAATTAAGCTATGATTTGGTGTTACGCATGGTTCCTACAACAGTACACAAGCTTTGGTGCTGGACTGCAAGTTGGCAGCTCGTCGAATGTAATTATCCTAAAAGAGCTTAGTTATATATGTACAAATATTGAACGAAACGATTAGAGATACGTACAAAAATAACTGTTTTTTTCAAATATTGCTTGATTTTTTAGTATGGTTGTGATATTATTCACACAGAACAGAAACTACAGAAAGATAAGATTTCCACCATGTTGTGATTTGAAAATGTGGGATATAACGAAATCTGTTTATTTTTGTCACAATGTGAACAGGAGTGCACATGATATAATCACTGCATAATACTGAATAGGAGGACTTATACATCGTTATGGAAAAAGTAGCTAAGGTTAAATTATCACCGGAGGAAAAAACAAACAAAAGTAAAAGTACAAAAAGGCTGATGAAACAAAACTGGTTACTGTACATATTCTTGTTGCCAATGTCAATATACATATTAGTGCTAAACTATGCACCACTATATGGTATCCAGTTAGCGTTCAAAACCTTTAGCTCTGCACAGGGTATCTGGGGTAGTCCCTGGGCTGGTTTTTACTGGTTCGAACTGTTTCTAAGCTCACCTAGGTTTGGTGAAATACTATGGAACACCGTATCACTGAGCTTATACTCGCTTATCGCAGGGTTTCCAATCCCTATTATACTGGCGCTGATACTAAATAGCATGACATCAGTAAAATTCAAGAAATTTTGCCAAACAGCAACATACCTACCACACTTTATATCCATGGTTATCATGGTTGGTATGATTTCCGTGTTCTTCTCGCCAACATCTGGCTTTATTAACACAATAATAGAGTTTTTCACAGGAGAAACAATCTTCTTTATGGGCTCACCAGAATATTTCCAAGATTTGTATGTATGGTCTGGCATATGGCAGAATGCAGGTTGGGGCTCAATCATATACATGGCGGCACTTGCAGGTGTTAGCCCAGAGCTACACGAGGCAGCTATAATAGATGGTGCAACACGTTTCAAAAGAATACTGAAAATCGACCTACCAGTTATAATACCAACAATGGTTATACTGCTTGTACTAAACTGTGGCTCTATTATGAATGTTGGTTTTGAAAAAGCTTTTCTAATGCAAAACAACCTAAACCAAGAAGTATCAGAAGTTATAGGTACATATACATACAAACTTGGTCTTTTACAGCAACAGTACAGCTATTCTACTGCTATTGGTCTATTTAACAACGTCATTAACTTTATAATACTAATAACTGTTAATAAAGTTGCAAAAAAACTATCCGGCTCTAGCCTGTGGTAATGTGAGGAGTGTAAAAAATGAGTAATAAAAACCCAAACAAGATAAAAGCACCAAAAGCAGATGTTGTTTATTACACTATCACCTACTTCATTATGGCGATATTGATGGTGATAATAGTTTATCCACTATACTTTATAGTAGTTGCATCTTTTACAGACCCTGTATATGTAAATAGTGGCGACATACTGCTATATCCCAAAGGTTTTACAACTATTGGTTACCAGCGCATACTTGAGGAAGCAAGACTGTGGTCGGGCTATATGAACACCATAATATATGCATTTTGTGGTACAATATTTGGTCTGGTGCTAGTGCTACCAGCAGGCTATGCAATCTCCAGAAAAGATTTGCCATACAGGAATGTTTTTATGGCAGCATTTGTATTCACAATGTATTTTGGTGGTGGTCTTATCCCAACATATATGATAATACAAGGTCTTGGCCTACACGACACACGCTTTCTTATGATAATTCTTGGTAGTGCATCTGTTTATAATATGATTTTGGTACGTTCTTTCTTTGCAAATACCATACCACTGGAACTACAGGAGTCCGCTGTTATAGATGGTTGTGGCAATGGCAGGCTATTCTTTAGCATTGTGCTACCACTATCAAAACCGATAATAGCAGTAATCTCGCTATATATTGCAGTGGCACACTGGAACTCATACTTTAACCCTATGATTTATATTGTTAGTAGGGATAAGCAGCCACTACAGATAGTACTAAGAGATTTGCTAAACTCTGTTAATGCCTTTACCACAGATAGTGGCATTACCGATCCACAGGCACTGGAGCAACTAGCAGTAATGTCCGAGGTTATCAAGTATGGCGTTATCATCGTGGCAACACTGCCGATACTTTGTTTCTATCCATTCATTCAGCGCTATTTTGTAAAGGGCGTAATGATAGGAGCACTGAAAGGCTAGGCGACGTTAAACACCTCGTGTGAGGTTTAATAAATTGCAAATGAAAGGGAATATTATGAAAAAGCTAAGACAACTATTAACAGCAACAATCGCAATAGCAATGCTAACTTCCATGGTGGCGTGCGAGCAAACGCCAACTAGCTCATCAAGCAGTGCACCTACAAGTGTTAGTACAACACCAGCAGAAGACGGTCGTGAGATGGTGGGCAACACATATGTTGTGGATGGCGAGCTGCCACTGGTAAAAGAGCCAACTACATACAAAGTAATGTTCAATGGCAATGTAAATGACAAAGCTGCAACACAGGAAGAAAAAGATATCATGCAAATTGGTGCTGATGGCACTAATATCACAGTGATGTATGAAGTGCTAGTAGGCAACTACACAGACCAGCTAAATCTGTTACTTGCAGCTGGCTCTGGTATGCCTGACGCTTTCCATGGCTGGAACCCAGCAGATACACTTGCTACAAACACAAACCGTCTATATGAGCTAACAGATGACACTATGCAGAAATTTGCACCATATGTTTATGAGGACCTTGAGGCAGGCGTACCAGGCGGTATGGATGCACTAAACTTTGCAGATGGCAAACTATGGGCGCTACCTGCTGGTGTTTGGGCAGAGCAGGCGAACTCTGTTCAGGGTGTATTCTTCATTCGTACAGACTGGCTAGCAGCTGTGGGTCTCGATATGCCAACAACAGTTGAGGAATATTATGAAGCACTACTTGCTTTCAAAACACAGGACCCAAATGGCAATGGTCAAGCAGACGAAGTAGGACTAACATTTACTAACAGCGTAGTTGGTGAGAATATCTGGATGCAAGCAGGTCCTTGGGGCATAGCTGGTAGGAATGGACACCCAGAGAACATGATGATGATGGTAAAAGATGGCGTGGTTACACCAACTGTCAATACAGATGCGTTCAAAGACTTCCTACTAGAGATGAATAAATGGGCTACTGCAGGCGTGCTTGATGTGGAAGCATTCACACAAACAACAGCACAGGAAAATGCAAAAACAAACGCAGGGCTAACAGGCTCTACATCGTTCTGGATACCACCGGAGGATGAGCTGGATATTTGGGCACCAATACCAACACTAACAGCAACTGGCTACGAGGGTCAAGAGCTACACTCTGGTGAGGCAGGCACAATAACAGCAAACAAAACAGCATTTGTTATAACAGCAGAGTGCGAAGAGCCAGAGGGACTACTAAGCTGGTGGAACTACCTACACAAAGATACAGAAACAAAACGCATAGGTCGTGATGGTGCAGAGGGCATACTATGGGTAGAAAATGACGACGGTAGCGCAACAGTACGCATACCATCTCTTGATGAAATGCCAGATGGTATAGCTAATACAATAGAGCTAAACTACACACTAGCATGGCGTGGTCATGGCCCTGTTATCTTTGGTGATGAGGCTATAAAACCAGAAATGGATACAGGAATTGGCGACTCACTAAGGTATGACTATGTGGAGCTATATGGTGATGACAGACATACAGAATTTTTGCCAACACGCGTTCGTCCAGCAGATAAAGTACAGCAAATCAGCCTTGTGAGAACAGAGATAGAAACATATGTAAATGGCTTTGTTGCTGATAGCGTTGTTAATGGACTAACAGACGAACAATGGCAGGACCACCTAGACAGACTTGATGCGCTACAAATGGACGCTTGGATAGCTTGGTACCAAGATTTTGTAGATGGTGAGTTTTAATTAATAAATTATCGTATTGCGGGGGAGATGTATATTTCTCCCGCAAATATTTTGTGCAAACACAGAGCTTTTTAGTAATGACAATATAGCCAAGAAAGGTGATGGAATATGAACAAACCAAATGTACTGATATATTTTGTAGACCAACAACGTGGTAACACTGCGCCACCGTACAATCTAGCAATAACCCCAAACCTTGATAAATTTGCAAAGGAGGGCGTTGCATTTTCACAAGCACATACCATAGCGCCACACTGCGCTCCCTCGCGTGCTAGCTTTTTTTCTGGGCTATATCCAGCACAGCACGGTGTTTGGAACAATGTCAGCGTGGGAAATGCACTAACACGTGGACTGTATGATGGAATAACGCTATTTAGTGAGGACTTCCAAAAAGCAGGCTATAGAACATACTATGGTGGTAAGTGGCACGTAAGCCACTATGAGGGGCCACTGCACCGTGGCTTTGATATTTGCTACCAAGCGGATAAAAAAGTGTATAGTGGGCAATCAAACAATACACGCCCATTTACAAACGAGTGGGATAAATTCGAGGGACGCTATGAGAACAAAACACAGCGTGGTGAGGGTGAAATCCTACGTGATGGCTATAAATTATATACACATTATGGTGTTACAGAAAAAATAAGGGACGAGAGCACCATAAACACAGCAATAGAGCTGATAACAAATAGAGCAGAAAAAGACAAAGAATACGGTATGGATAAGGATAGCAGTGCACCATGGTTCCAAGTTATTAGCACAAATTCACCACATGACCCGTATTTTGTGGAACAAAAATATCTGGATATGTACGATATAAATGATATTGAACTGCCACCGAGCTACTATGACCGCATGGAGGATAAACCAGCGCTATACAGAAAAACAGCGGAGATGTTCTGGCAGTTATCCGAGGAGGAGCAAAAACAGTCTATCAGGCATTACTTGGCGCTTTGTACATACCAAGATGAGTGTTTTGGTAGGGTGATGGACGCACTGGAGAAGTCGGGCGAGGCAGACAACACTATAGTGCTATATGTGTCCGACCATGGTGACTATCTTGGTGACCACGGCATTTGGTGCAAGGGACTACCTTGTTTTGAGGGTGCATACCATATACCAGCGCTTATACGCTACCCAAATATGGTGAAGAACCCAGGCAGGGTGGTGGAGGACTTTGTTAGTATAACTGACATAGCCCCAACGCTTATGGATATGTGTGAGCTGTATGACTACAAAAACAGGGAGATAATGGGCATTAGCCTTAAAGACTATCTGCTTGATAAAACACCACAGCAAAAACACACCGAGCTATACACACAGAGCAATGGTAACGAGCTATACGGAATACAGCGCTCTGTACGTAACGAGAAGTGGAAGTTTGTATATAATGGTTTTGACTATGATGAGTTCTATGACTTGGAAAACGACCCACACGAAATGCACAATATTTATAATGACTATAAAAATAGCCCAGAGCTAAAAGAAATGTGCAAAAAACTGTGGAAGTTTGCAAAGGACACAGATGATGTGTGCATAAACCAGTATATAATGGTTGGTCTTGCAACATATGGGCCTGGTATAGTTTTTGAAGAAGATAGTGAGTAGTATATTTGTGCAAAGCACGCTTGGTTTATACTGGGGGCTACTTTGTCCAGCCTTGTATAAATATTCTTACCTCTCGTGGTTTCTACATTACTACTTAGCTTAAAAAGGAGGTTTATGCTATGGAACTTGGTAAAATTAATTTTAATAAATCTTGGATATTCACACAGAGTAGTGATAAAGACTACACAAAGGAGCGCATAGAGAATGGTAGGGTGCTCGATTTACCGCACGATTTTTCTTTTGAG
>CAYJFF010000089.1:8423-11765 GCA_964369345.1 uncultured Oscillospiraceae bacterium | reverse complement strand
ACTATGTGGTTATTTTCTTTAATT
This sequence comes from uncultured Oscillospiraceae bacterium, assembly GCA_964369345.1. GTDB lineage: Bacteria > Bacillota > Clostridia > Oscillospirales > Ruminococcaceae > Angelakisella. The sequence continues at coordinate 11,741 of CAYJFF010000089.1, read as the reverse complement.
GTAATACCAGTGAGTTTATTGGCATTTTATTTTGGATTTCAAATAAAAAATAAGCAACGAATTACTTTGATTCACGATTACCATTGGAAAAATGTAAAAGACCAAAATATAAAACCATATACTTCGCTTATGGGGATAGGGCAGTATACAATAGGTATCGGCTGCCTAACATCTGGTGTTTTGGGATTGTTTTTTTCAGCAATAATTACTATACTACCTCTTTTTTTAGGCATGGCTATTGGTTTTATAATAATGTACAGGGCTCAAAAGAAGTATAACTTGGGTATGTTTTCGTAAAACTAGCATAATACGAAGTACAACCCACCGTTGTGCGGATTATAGTTTTGTTGAATTGCTATCAAAATTAATAATATGGAGCAAACAGTATAAGCCTATCACTTTCGTAAAAGTTAGTGATAGGTTTTTTTATATACTTTAAAGTTGTGCACTGAAAAGACGAAACAGCAGGCATATATTGACTTTGCTATATTTTGTAGTAAAATAAAATTATTAAAAACAAAGTGCGTATCTATGAAATTTTGGGAGAAGTGCGCGGCGAAAAATTGCTTTGTGTAGGAGGTATAAAGTGTTGCCAGAAAATAATAAAATAAATCGAACTCCAATGGGAAAAGGCACAAAAATATCAAACTTCACAATATTACAGATACTTAGCTTTGGCGGCAGTTGTATAGCATATATGGCTAGAAACGAAGAAAGCGGTTTTTTGTATGTAGTAAAAGAAATTTTCCCAGTTAAACTTTTTGAGGACAAAAAAATTTCTAGGTTGCCTGATGGCATTTCTATAGTGTGTAATAATGAGAGCGACGCAGAGTTTTGTCATTCTATGTTTGATAAGGCTGTTGAGCTAGAGTTAAGAAATGCTGATAAGATAAAATATTTACTTGATAATGAAACGCTAAATAATAATCCTAATATCTTTAAGTCGTATGAAATTAAACACAACCTAGAAAAAAATGCACTAAATCGATATTTAGCAATAGAAACAGAAGCTGGTGAATGCCTAAGTAGTATATCTTTTCCCAGATATATTACGGCAAAAGAAAGAGTTTTAGATAAAATATCCACCATAATTCGAGTGTGTGAATCGGTTGAAAAAATCCACAAAATGGGTCTTATTCATTGCGATTTAAAACCTGATAACATATATATATCAAAGCAGTGTATAGGGGATGAAAACAAAATAAGCAATAGATTTGCTGTTTTACTTGATTTTGGCTCGGCTATACCCATTAAAGATGATGGTAGTATAGATGATAGCCAAGAATTTTCTATAAGCTCTACAGCTGGATATTTTCCGTCAGAAATAATGAGTGCAAAACAAACTCAAAACTATTCCCAGATTGGTATGCACAGCGATGTGTTTGCCCTGTGTAAAATATTGATGCAGATTCTTTGTGAACTACCCATAAATGAAGTCACTATAGACTCACTAACAAAATGTGCGGATATCGTAGATATGCCTAAAAATGCTTTTGAGCATATTATTGAAATTTCCAAAAACTGTTTAAATAGAATAGCAACTAGAAAAGAGCACTACCCCACGGTAAGGGATTTTATTGATGACCTTGAAAGTGTGGTAAAAGATATAGAAAATGCTCCATATATCAGAAAAAGCACCTTTATTTTTGCGTCTGATGAGTATTTTGGGCGCATAGCCGAGCAAGAAAAACTAAGCAAAATTCTTGATGATAGTGGATTCGCTTTTATTTCTGGTATGGGCGGAATAGGTAAGAGTGAGCTAGCTGCACAGTATTACAAAAAAAATAAGCACAAATTATCGAATATATCCAAGATAGTTTATGTAGATGACCTGGCTACTGCAATGATGACACATTTGCAAATAGCCAATATAGATAGTGCACAGCTCGAAAACTCTGATGAAAAAGAACGGTTTAATTATTTCATTGAACAACTGGAAAATATAGTAAATTCACGAACTTTGATTGTTGTCGAAAACTTTAATGTACCAGGAGATGCAAATCTTGACAGACTGCTAAACTTGCCGTGTAAAATAATAATAACCACACGCACTAATTTTGCGTTGGACTCAAAATACAAAGCTCAAACAATTGTATTAAACGAAGAACAAGATAAATCTTCATTAGTAAGTTTGTTCTATGCAAATGGCCCACAAGCACTAATGCCAAATAAAGAAGTAGATATTATTAGTGAGCTAATAGATTTGGTACATGGACATACACTTACTATACTTCTACTAGCAAAACACCTGCGCGAGAGCAGGCAAAGTACCGCAACAGGTTTACTGGAAAAAATCAGAACAATTGGTGCTAATATCGATAGCAAGACAAAATTTGTACATGAGAATGACGGACAGCAGAAAGCCATGGTAGCATATGAGCATATTAAATCTATTTTCGACTTCTCAAAAATAACTGATAATGAGATGTCGATGCTGAAAGTTTTGACGTTTGTTCCACCAACAGGAATAGTTGATACATCTTTTTTATTTAGATGCGGATTTAATTTTAAAAAAGAAGAAGGCATATCTGAGCTAAACTCTCTGGTTAATAGAGGCTGGGTCATTCAGTGGTATTCACAAGATAGCAAAGAAAATATTATCGCACTTCATCCTATAATCAGCGATGTAGTATGGAATGAAAAAATGCCAAGTATATCAGAAAAGCGCATTGCAGAATATAGTAAAAAAATTATGGATATCTCGCTATATGAAAAAGACGTTCCCCAAAATTACAAAGAAATAGTTTCGGAGATACTATATTTTAACAAAAGAATATGGGAGCACACTTGTGATGCTGTACTTGTTTATGAAAAAAGTGCTGATATACTGGGTCTTTTACACCACGGCAAAGAGGCTTTTGAATTAACTAAAATTATCAAGAATATTCAAAACACACAGAATATAGCACCTAATATACATACACAGCCTGCTATAGCACACCAAAATGATTATATCCCAGAGCCAATAAGCAATAGAAGAGCAAGCAAAAATCACATAATAATTATTGTTGGTATAGTTTTAGTTGCAACATTGCTGATTTCTATATTTTCAACTAGAGCTATGTTCAATGCCACACTAGAGAAAATGGTGGAGCAACCATATAGCTGGCACGCAAATTTTGTTAATCAGACAATTACAATGGACGATATCAAAATGATGAAATGGCTTCCAGATGTTTATTCTTTTGATTTTGTTGACTGTAGTTTTGAAGATGGAGTGTTTGACAGTATGATAAACAGTCTTGATGTTAAAACGCTAAGGTTGGAGAGTAGCTCAAACATATCTTCTGCTATAGAAACTATTGACGAAATTCAAAC
>CAYJFF010000089.1:5721-8323 GCA_964369345.1 uncultured Oscillospiraceae bacterium | reverse complement strand
AAACCCAATAATTGACACAACCGATAGTATATATATTGATAACATGGATTTATCTGGAAATGATATCACATCTTTTGAGGACATCTATGGCGTTAGTATTTCAAACCTAACAATTGATTACTCAAGCAATATAGACTGGACAGCCGTTAAAGATAGTGCATATCATGTAGTAATTAACAACGTGCCTCTGGATAAAGTTGTGGAGCTTGAAGATTTGTTTAAATCTAGTGCTACTATAAATAAAGCGTAGAACACTATACTATTTCACTCCCAAGTTGGCGATTTCTTTGGCATGAAATTTCTGTTATATTCAAATTATTTTCTTCATCGAGCAATTGTGTTATTACACACGACTGGCATATATTAAAAGAATTGCAACCACTACAGCCTTTCAGTGGGGTGTTTGAATATCTATTTATAAATAACTGCAAGTCTTTTATAGCAGTATCTATATTGCCTGGCACAACTGCAAAGTTTGCAGCTGATACAGAGTAAAATGGCATACAAGGTCTTATCTTGTAGTCGTAAGACATAAATATGCCATACTGCCCACCTTTACAGTCGAAATTTAACTTTTTTCCAAAAAAAGAAAATACTTCTGAATATTTTGATTTTGCGGCAACCACCCTATCTAGCTCTATATCTTTTTGGGGCAAAGCATACACGGACATCTCTTTTCCGTCGTAGTTTTCAAATGTTTCCAACGAATAGAAATATGGTATTCCATGGTTTTTACACCAATTTTCTAGCAGTGGAATTTCATTAATAGTCAGCTTGTTTGATGGTGTTTTACAAGTAACTTTTAAGTTTTTTTGTTTTAGCAGTAATACATTACTCAGGATATGACTTGCGCTAATCTTGCTTTGGAGAGTGGTCTTTTTCATTTCGTCTTCGTTGTATGCATAAAGAGAAACATCTATTTTATATGGCGGTAGCTCCTCGAACAATTTAATTAAATCATGGTTTAATAACGATAAATTAGTAAGCACCGTCACCAACACACCACGCTCTTTTAATAGTCTATAAATTTTAGAAAAATCGGGGTGCATTAAGCATTCGCCACCAGTTATAGTGCAACTAAGTAATCCGTTATCGATTAGGTAAATCAAATCGTCCTTAATTTCTTCGAATACTTTAGTTTTGCAACTTAACGCCTGCTGAGAAGTAGTTATATAACAAAAAGGACATTTAAAGTTACACTTTCCAGTCAGTTCTATCATGAGTGATAAAGGCCTGTAAATTCCTTTTTTTTGGTACAACGCATATAATATGTCGTTTATTCCTCCACTAGGTAGTGTGTTTACAAACTCTGCATCAAAATACAAAATATCTCCTTTGCTTATATCAACAGAAATATTAATATCATTTATTACTCTATTCACAATCATATTTTGCTCTCCTTTTTTAATTAATCCTCTCCTTACAAGCTGTAAAGAGAGGATTTTCTCTGTCTTTTAGCAGCGGCAAGAACCCTCTGCTTGGCATCCTTGTCCACATTTTGAACCTACGGAGTTATCACTAACAACGATACATATCATACGACACACCTCCTTTCATAATATTTAGACAACGTTGGTGTTTTGTCTGTGTTAAGTATAACAAGCTTTATAAAAAATTAGTCGTTTCAATTTTTTTACAACCTGTGCCAGTTAAATCAATGAGAGTATCCAAATCCTTGATAAAACTTGATACATTAGGATAGACTTTTTTTCTTTTGCGAACAGTATTAAAACTGCTTATAAAAATATTTTTCAAATGACGCTGTGCCTGTGCTGGTAGTAGTAATATATCTTCGTTGTTACATATACTCTGTAGCGATATTTCATCTATATGCACTGGGAAATCTACCAACATAGCCATGAGTAGCTTGCATAAACAAAATATATCGCTATGCTCACCCAGACAATATTTGTTATTGCCTTTTGCCATTTGCACTAGCTCCTGTGGGGCGTAGCTCTTTTTAAACTTTATGTACTTCACAATATACGAAGTGTTCGCAATATCATCCATTGGAATAGCGTTGTTTAGCCCTAGAAAGCTTATTTCATCAATTTGATTTTCTGTATTCTGCGATATATAAATATTGTTTGGTGATAATAGATTTGTTAATAAATACCCCTCACCATGTACTTGGCTTACTATTTCAGCTATCTTTTTTATAGCCATAATTTTATATAGCACACGCTCACAAGGGTGCTTGAATACGGGGTAGTCTATATTTTCCAGAGTTTTGCAAACTGTGGTATCCAAAAAACAATACGTGTTAAATGCGGATATACTAAAACACGGTGCATCTTGTCCTATAAATTGCAACTGTGATGTCTTGATAAATATTTCCGACACTATGCTTTTTTGCTCGTCTGTCAGCCAAAGGGTGGGCTCTATGGTTATATTGTCCTGACCTCTAGTTATAAAAACATTATTATATAAATCTTTTGGTATGACTTCTTTTAATACACCCGTTTTCCCTGTAGTTTTGTTTGTTGCAGAGTATATAATACAGTCAAAGTCCATGCCTACAACGCTGTTAATATGGTAGGTGTTTGCGATTACAGTGCCTGTTTCTAGAGGAGCTCTGTTATCTTTCATATGTAGTCCTTTC
>CAYJFF010000089.1:2531-5621 GCA_964369345.1 uncultured Oscillospiraceae bacterium | reverse complement strand
CTATCTGGCAGAAAGCTTAGTTTTGCTTGTGGGATTTTCTCTGTTTCAAGTATTTCGTCATACTCCCCCCATTCGAGATAATCGTTGCTAATACTTTCCACATTTACAGTTGTCACCAGTGGATAACTATCAGATGGTGGAGTGTTTGTAGTTTCACTGTAAAATGTAACACTGTTTGCACCGGCAGCAAGCAGGATACTCTCCCAAAGAGACTTGAGCAATACTTCTTGTTTTTTAGAGAGGCTTTCTTGTGGGGCATATACTTCACCACAGGAGTACCACAGAACGTCAATGCCATCTAACTTTGGTAAGGCATATTGCTGTTCTAGTGTACGAATTATCAACTCCTTATCCGTGTTAAACAAGTCTTTATCTACTATATCAAAGTAACCTGTTGTTTGAATACCAGAGTCAGCTATGAGGAGTAGCTTATTCGTATAATTTGAGCTTATTAGCTGCTCCCCAGCAAGCGATATAGCTTCTAAAGTGTTTACTTCTGGCACCTGAGGTACTGAATATTCTGCAATAAGTGACATATACAAGGAAACCTTATCGTTCGTAATCTGGATTTTTCTACTTTCTGATAGTCCTTTAACTGGGTAATCTTCTACTTGACCACTATATAATAGTTTGGGTGCGCCATCATTATTAGTTATTGATATACTACCTATATCATAGGCAGTGTCGTATATCGCCTGTCGAACACTGGGTGAATTAAGCATACTTGGTGCATTTGCGTGTTCACCAACAACCACAGCAAGTGCTTGTGGCTCTCCTGTTTCAACGGCAGTGTTTTCACAACCTACAATAGTAAATATCATCAGTGTCAAAATAAAAATCAGTTTTACTTTGTCATTTAATTTCTTTATCATATTCACGCCACCTCTTCTTGTAGTGTATTGGTATTTTCGGTAGCTGATGAACTGGATTCAGTTACTTGTGCTACTTTGTCAGCATCTTGTAGATGTTCTGCCAGTAATAGTCTGGCTGTCGATTTATGTTTTCCGTACTGCATATTTATACATTCACAAAAAGCTTGGTATCTTAGTTTTTCGTTCTCGCTCAGTTCACCGTTTATGTATTGCTCGATTTTTTGCTCTACACTTATTTTTGCCCCAAGCAAATCAGAACGATTTTCCTCTAGCCTATATCTGTTCTGTCTTGCACTCCTCAATGCTTTTTCTATTGGGTTGCCAGCAATGTATGAAATATAGAAGTTTATAACAGATGTAACCAGTGGCGATATACTTAGCAAAGTAGCTGTTGCTATACTTTGTATGCTCGGTGTGTACTCTACGGCACTCTCCAGCGTACTACTTCCACTATATATTTGGTTTTGGATACTTGCTTGATTAAAACTTGTATCATATATTTCAAGCACACTAAAACGCAAGCATGTAATAGCAATAGCTAATACCAAAAAGCTTATTAACAACGTTAAAAATATGGATTTGCTATATCTTTTTCCAAGCCTTATATCGTGTGCTGCATTTGCCATAAATACAGGAATTAGATTTATAGTCAGCGCCATGCCAACACTCATAACATAGCCCATAATCTCGGATTGTAGCATTACAGTATCAAAAACACTGTACATCACAAGCCCATCTAGGGCACTAAAAGTAATGGTCATAAAAATTATAAACCACGGAGCTTGCCACCACGAAAAAGTGGATTTGCTGTGTTTTTTGTCTATCTCGATAAGCGAACCATATTTTATAGGGGCTGTGGCTGGTCGTTCTTTTTTATTTTTCATATAATAACTCCATTCTGCCATTGTTTGTAGGCATCAAATTTTATTTAGAACTTGCAAGACTGTTATAGCCTCTTACAGGTATTGGTATATCAAGCAAACTAACTTCTTTTATAAAGTTTCTTGCATTTGCTCAAGTTTTTTGATTTCAGCTCCATTCCTTGCTATGTCAGCCTCTACGACAAGCAATCTTAGGTCATATTTTTGGCTGTCTGCTCTGAACAGATTTACAAGGTCGGTACTTATTAGCCCTTGGTGCGCTAAATACTCAAGATAAACTTCTGCTTTAGCCTCATCTATTATTTTGCGTATCATGTCATCATAGAATGTGTCATTATATTCGTCCAGATTTGTGTTTTTTATAAACCGCTGTACGTCGCTAGTAAATTTTGCATTAAATCTCTGTAGTAGCTCTGGCTCAATATAGTCGCGAGGCTGTAAATTCTCATTAGGATAATAACTCACAATGGTTATGGGTTCTGCTTTTGTATGTTTTTTTCTAAACATTATCTGTACCTCCAATTTTATTTTTAATATTTTCTAGGTGTAGGAAAAAGTTATCTCTTCCTGATAAAACTTCCTCTGGCTCGACCACTAATGGAATACTAAAAGAATTTGCTAAGACAGAAAACACACCGTTATAGTATGCGCATATATGGGCTTGCGTGGTTTGCACTACACGTTCTTCGTACTGAACTAGCTCTTTTGCAGTTGATTCGATTTCGGCGTAAAATTCTGCTATTTTCTGTAAATATTGCTTGTTGAGTGCCTGTGCTCTAGGATTGCTAGAAGAAAGGTTGTTGGCTAAACACGTTTGCATAACAGACGCCTGAGAAAATAGGTTCTTTACTCTTACTATCTCTGTCTCGTATCTATAGTTAAGGTGGGCAAGCATTTTGTTTTTCTTTCTATAAAAATATGGTGTTTTGATATTTTCCTCATGAATACTAGCTGCATCCAACTTACCTTTTATTTTCTCAAAAGGCATCCAGTTCCAGCAAAACCCTGTAACCCCAGGTATTTTCACATTTGCCGATACTTTTTGTTCGTTCATAGTCTTTTCCTCACTATCTTTAATATTTTATTTTTTTGGAAGATATCCTCCCCAGCTGATATGCACATTATAGCTTGAACTCTCGTAAAAAAAGGAGTTTGAATTGAAACTGCACCAACATTGAATATACTTTGTGACACACTGCCTAGCTGATATTTAGATTATACATATATGGTGCTGAATTTAGGCGTGTGAATTAACGCAAATAAAGCCCTGTCAAAGATTGACAGAGCCTAGTGAAAAATGTAAAATTGAAACTAGAAACGATTTCTAAATAGCAAGT
>CAYJFF010000089.1:0-2431 GCA_964369345.1 uncultured Oscillospiraceae bacterium | reverse complement strand
GGGGGAAAGTGTATTATAGAGAAAAAACAAAGGAGTTTTTTATGCATAACCAAAACGAGCTAACTATAGGAACATTTCTGCTATTCCACATACAAAGCTTTTTGTGTATTCTTATATGGTCACAATTATACCAAGTACCCATAGAAGGATTGAGCCTTTTGCAATCAATAATAATATTTGTTGTTTTATCTTTTTTAATAATTCTTTTAGGAATACTCCTTACCAGTAAACACAATAAAAATATAAGAAATGCGATTGCAAATACTATTATTCCATTTGAGATAATGGCTATGTATACTTATTATGATATACATGGCAAATACATAAATACTTTATTTACATTATCAGTATTTGTGATGCTTTTTAAGGTGATATGTACATATAAATTGAACTACTTTTTTGCTGATAACAAAAAGTCAACAGTAAAAGAACAGATAAAGCATTTTGTTATTTACTATAAAAATTTGTTTGCTGTTTGCTTTTCGCTTTATTTAGCTGTTCTATTATTTTTTTTATATCTGGATTACCCATTATTGTACTCACATAGGGAAATCTCAAAGCCTTTTGAACAAGCGAGCTATTCGGTTGATGAAAATGTAGAAATGATAAACAAGCTAGAATATAATTCTTGGATTACACTAGATATATACCAAAAGCTGGATGTTTTGCAAACAGTAGTAGACATTGAAAGTTATCATTTGGGAATACCATATGACCTAACAATAGGGGTGGATTACTTAGATGAAAATGTGCTAGGGTTCTATAGAAATAGTAACAAATTAATTGCGATAGATACAGAACATTTATTGGAGGGTTTTCCAGAGGACATATTGGAAACAGTCTGCCACGAAGTTTATCATGCATATCAGTATTCATTGGTAGATGCTTATTCTCAAATGGGTGAGGAATACAAAAACTTGGCACTGTTTAGTGATATTGAGGTTTTTGTCGAAGAAATAAGTGACAAAGAAGAGCATGAGAGCTTTTATGACTATTACTATAAATTAATGGAGATTAAAAGTAGAAATTATTCACAAGTAGCAGTGCTAAAATATTACGAGCAGATTAATAACTCTCCACAGCTATATAGCGATGGCGAATGGGTGTTGACAGATTTTTACTAAAGATATTATAATTAAAAAAAACAAAGGAGATAGTGAATATGAGCATTGAAAGTATCTACAACCAAATTTTGGCAAGTAATGATAAAATCAACTATATTTTGACAAAAAATAAGCGTTGCCCACTTAGGTTGAAACTTTGCTTATATGCTTTTGCAGAGAAACTCAGTGCTAGCAAAGCTCGTGAGCTTTTAAAGCAATATGGGTGCGAACAGCTATATGTTAGAAATTTTCACGATGCAACTCTAACCTATGCTTTGGTAAGGGGGTTGGAGTTTGAAGAATGGCTTGAGCTAGATAGAAATATGTCTGTGTCTATTCAGCACGAAGTAGATATTCTTACAAATCAATCGAGAAAAAGAATATCTTCGGGCAAGCTTGGTGAATACTTGCAATCATTTAGAAGTTATGATGAGCAAGGCAATACACATACAATGAAATATACAGAGTTCATAGGCTCAGAAATAATGAAATTTGCTGAAGATAAGAGTGCAACATATTCACTTAGGGTGTTTGCTGAAAAATATAATGATTTGTTTGTTGAAAACAGGCTACGTTGCCTGAGATTTTTGCTAACTGCATTTAATGAATATATCGTGTATATGCGTGAAAAATATCCAATCGATAATGATAATATCTTTGTAATTTCTAATCCAGACAATATTGATTTGAACCAAGTTGTTCAAAAGCTAGACCTTTTCTATTATGGTATGGTATCGATATATAATTCTGATGCCCAAGATTTTGATAAACATTTCAGGGAAGCACTAACATCAATATTTATTGGTAAATCAGATGCATCTAGAAAGTTGTTCATTGCGCTCATTGTATTCTTTTATAAGTCCATAGCAAAACCTTTTGTTGTTAATGATATTAATAATATGCTAGATATATCTGGATATAACTTATTAGACGAAGTTGGCACTGGTACAGATGAAGATAGTTTTGATTATTTCATTCTTGAAATGATAGAGAGTGGCGATACCCCAGAAGAAAAGGCTGCCTTAGAAAAATTGGCAGTAAAATTAGCGGGAGAAAATGGTGATAACAAAATTGCATCTGATACTATTTTTGATAATATGATTAGCAATCGCCCTACCACAAATGGGCTCACCGACCGCGCAATAGGCGTATCACAAAACTAAACAGCACAGCAGCAAGATGAATATAAGCAAAACAAGACGATAACCAACCTGTTAATGGTAAGATTATCGTCTTGTTTTTATGTTATAAAAAATCTGAAATATCGCGTATAATTGGTTAAGAAATTTCTATATCATCTAAATCCCGTAGATTAAAATGCCTTTGAC